>JAZDLZ010000093.1:0-6518 GCA_043801535.1 Pseudomonadota bacterium | reverse complement strand
CGTGAGGGGCCCGCTCCGCCCTGCCCTGCCCAGGCTATATGGGCCTATCGCTATCGGGGGAGACGGTGCCAAGGTCGAGAGTCGAGCCGTTCCAGGCGAATCTGGCCGCTTTCCGTCGGTTCGTGCCGAAAACCCGTCCCGGCGCGCCGCTAACCTCTGACGCCGCAAGGCTTTTTGGTTTTCGGCGATGGTCTAGCTCTAGAGCTCCGATCTTCCGTTCGGTTGCGGCGTGAGCTGCGCTGGGGTATTCCTAGCGCGTGGCGACAATTCTGGTGATCGAGGACGAGCTTGACCTTCAGACAGTCTTGGACTTCAACCTTCGCCAGGCTGGGTACGACGTATTGCTGGCAGCAACGGGCACCCAGGGCATCGCTCTCTGCATCGAGAAGCTCCCCGATTTGGTGATTCTCGACCTCATGCTTCCGGACATACCGGGCACGGATGTCTGCCGAACGTTGAGACGGAATCCGGCAACCCAAAGGACTCCGATCGTAATGTTGACCGCCAAGAGCGAGGAGATCGACCGGGTAGTGGGGTTCGAGCTCGGAGCGGACGACTACGTGACCAAACCATTCAGCATGCGCGAGCTCCTGCTGCGTATTCAGGCAGTCCTGCGCCGTGCCCACGGCGAGGGAAACCGCGATCCCTCTTCCATCATCCAGTTCGGCTGCCTGCGCATCGATCGGGAGGCGCATCGGGTCTGGGTCGCTGACCAGGAAGTTACTCTCACTCCAATCGAGCTCAAGCTGCTCGTCCTGCTCCACGATCGTCGCAACCGGGTGCAATCGCGCGAGACTCTTCTCGAAGACATCTGGGAAATGAGCACCGAGATCACGACGAGAACCGTCGACACGCACATCAAACGCCTTCGCGAGAAGCTCGGTCCGGCGTCGGAGTACGTCGAAACGGTGCGGGGCACCGGCTATCGTTTTGCCGAGACCCCTCGGAAGACCGGTCCGTGAGACTCGGCATCCGAGCCAGAATCCTCCTCGTCGGCATCCTGCTCACGGCCGCTGCCCTCTTCTCGGCCGATGCCTATCTCTCTTCGACGCTCGACCGCTACTTGACCAGCCGGATTCGCGACGATCTTCGCCAGCGTCTCGAGCTGGCCGAGCTCCCGGTCTCGCGAGCTCGGCTGTCCCTCGACGGCCGCGATTCCCCGCACGGATCGTCGCACAGCTCGTCGCACAGCTCGGATGGCTCGCACGATTCGCCGAATTCGCAATACTCGCACGATTCACCGATCTCGTCCGGATCGCGCGCTGCGGACAATTCAGAAGACTGGGACGGGCTCGCCGATGAGCTCGGCCGGCGAGCCAGAGCTCGAATCACGATCATTCGCCTGGACGGACGAGTCCTCGGCGATTCAGAGATGGCAATGCCCGAGCTGGGAAGCATGGAGAATCATGCTCGTCGCCCGGAAATCGTCCAGGCTCTCGACACAGGCTATGGCGCCTCGATTCGACTGAGCACGACCATTGGACACCGGATGATGTACTCGGCGGTCCCCTTTCTGCGCGACGGCGAAACGGCAGGCGTTGTGCGCGCAGCCGTTCCCCTTTCGGAAGTAGACGCAGCAATTGCTCATGCGCGACGCCTGCTGCTGATTGCCTCGCTTCTCGCCCTCGGCGTGAGCACGGTTCTCGCCACCGTAGCCGCCCAGCGAATTGCGCGCGCGGTCCGTGATCTCATCGACGCTGCCCGACGTATGGCAAGCGGCGCTCTCGACGTAAGGACCCATGCCTCCGGGCAAGACGAGCTTGGCGAGCTCGGAAGGGCTCTGGACCATCTCGCTCGTTCGCTGGCGAGCTCCCTGGCCGAGCTGTGATCCGAACGTGACCAGATCAACGCGATCCTCTCGACGATGCAGGAGGGTGTGCTCGTCATCAAAGCTGATGGGTGCATCGGCCTGACCAACCCCGCTCTGCGCGAAATGCTTCTGCTTCCCGATGATGCCGTCGGCAAACCGCCCCTCGAGGTAATCAGGAATGCGGATCTGCAGGAAGCCCTGAAAACGGTGCAGAGCTCTCGGGATACGGTGTCGACCGAAATCGAGCTTGCCGCAGTCCTGGATGCCAATCGCAAGGCAAGGATCAGAGACGGAGGAACGCAACCGCGACGCCTACTTGTCCGAGCGTCAACGCTGGCTGGTCAGGCTGCCAGCATCCTGGTGGTGCTAGTCGATGTCACCGAGCTGCGACGGCTCGAAACAGTTCGGCGCGGATTCGTTGCCAATGTTTCCCACGAGCTGCGAACCCCCATCACCGCGGTGCGCTCCGCCGCCGAAACGCTGCTGACATCCTTTCGAGCTCAGTCGGAATCGCCGGACCGAGAGCCGGACCGAGAGCCAAACCAAGAGCCAAAAACGATGGACGGCACGGCAAATGCCAACAACCGTCCGTCGATGAATGCGGAAACCACCCAGCGGTTTCTGGAAATCATCGACCGCAACGCCGAGAGACTGCACCACCTGGTCGAAGATCTCCTCGATCTCTCTCGCATCGAGTCGCGGCAGTACCGTATGGAGCTCGAGCCAGTCGAGATCGGCAGCGCCTTGGCTCACCTCGCTGCCCTGATGCAGGAACGCGCCGAAAAGCAGGGCATCGCGATCAGGGTCGAGACTCCGCCAGACGATCCGATTGTCGCTCACGCCGACAAGCACGCTCTCGAGCAAGTGTTGGCCAACCTGGTCGACAACGCGATCAAGTACTGCGGCCCAGGAAGCGAGGTGGTGCTCTCCGCCGAGAACAGGAACCACGGCAGGGAAGCAACCTTGCGGGTCGCGGACAATGGGCCGGGCATCGAGGCCCGCCATCTACCTCGCCTGTTCGAACGATTCTATCGAGTCGATGCTGGCCGCTCTCGCGAGCAAGGAGGCACCGGGCTCGGGCTCGCCATCGTCAAACACCTCGTCGAAGCGATGGATGGCCGAATCAGCGTCGAGAGCACACCCGGGAAGGGCTCGTCATTCACCCTTGCCTTGCGAACGGGCGCGCCCGCTCCCAAAAAAGTTTCCTGATCGCCATTCGTTCGTCACGGGACCAGGCTACTCAACGCTGGTGAAAGGAACACGCATGCTTTCACATTCACCACTGTTGGGACTCGGAGTCGAAAACTCCCGCGGACAGCTCTCGCCCGACGGGATCATCCTGGCTCGTTCGCCGTGTCGCCTGGCACTCGCGCTCGCGCTCGCGCTCGTTTGCGTGTCAACCATCGCCCTCGCTGGCTGCAACAACAACAAGGACCGGCAGCAGCTTCAGGACGACAGGGCGCAGGCGCAGGCTCCGGCTCCGGCACTCCGGGGCCATTCCGAGCCAGCCTCGACAACTGCTCCGATCGACATTCACGGAGCGGGCGCCACCTTCCCATATCCCCTCTATTCCAAGTGGTTTGCCGAATACCAGCGAGTCGACCCCCGCGTTCGCATCAACTACCAGTCCATCGGCTCTGGAGGCGGCATCAAGCAGATCATCGAGAGAACTGTCGACTTCGGGGCGACCGATGCACCCATGACAGCCGACGAGACGGCCAAGGCGCCCGCCAGGATCCTCCATGTTCCGACCACTATCGGAGCGGTGGTGGTCGTCTACAACGTTCCCGGCGTGGCGTCAGGCCTCCTCATGACTCCCGAGACGATAGCTGGAGTATTCCTCGGAGAAATCACCAAGTGGAACGATCCACGAATCGCTGCCACAAACCCGCGAGTCTCCCTCCCCGAAAACGCCATCGCCGTCGTCTACCGCTCCGACGGCAGCGGAACCACGTCGGTGTTCACCGAGTACCTTGGTGCGGTGAGCCCTGCCTGGAAGGAAAAGGTCGGAGTGGGCAAGAGCGTACGTTTTCCGGTCGGATTGGGTGCCAAAGGTAACGAAGGGGTGGCAGGACAGGTCAAGACCACTCCGGGAGCAGTAGGCTATCTCGAGCTAGCCTATGCCAAACAGACAAACCTCGCCTATGCGGCAGTGCAGAATCTGTCGGGCAAGGCAGCAGAGCCATCGATCGAGAGCATCACTGCCGCCGCCGCCAATGTTTCTCTTCCCAATGAAGGCCTCACTGTCTCAATCGTCAACCAACCAGGCGAGAGCGCCTATCCAATCGCCGCCTTCACCTACCTTCTCGTCTACCACGACCTGGCGGATCCGGTGAAAGCACAAGCGCTGGCCCAATTCCTCTGGTGGGCGATCCACGACGGTCAGCAATACGGCCCACCCCTACACTACGCGCCACTGCCACCGCCAGTGGTGACCCGGGTCGAGGAGCAACTGAGAAGCCTTCGTGCCAACGGCAAACCAATCTTCCTTTCTGCCGTTCCTTGAAAAGTCACCAATGAAGCGTCCAACTCCCGGCGATACTGCCTCTGCCCTACGGCTTCGCCATCACCTGCGGTGGTTCCTGCCGCTGTCCGGGAGCGCAGAGGTCAACGTCGGCGACCGTCTCTTTCGCGCCCTCACTGCGCTCTTTTCGGCACTCGTTGTTCTGGTGCTTGCAGCGATGGCAGTACAGATGACCCGAGCCTCCGCCTCGAGCATTCAGCGCTTCGGGCTTGGCTTTCTGTCTTCGCACGACTGGGATCCAGTGCGCGACCTCTATGGCGCCTGGCCATTCATCTTCGGCACGGTCGTATCCTCGCTGCTCGCGCTGCTCCTCGCCCTTCCAGTAGCCATGGGCACAGCAATACTTCTAGCTGAGCTTGCTCCTCGAGGGATTGCCCGGTCGCTCGGCTTCGTAGTCGAGCTCCTGGCAGCCATCCCGAGCGTCGTCTACGGATTATGGGGCATTTTCGTATTGACTCCCTGGCTCCGAGAAGACGTCCAACCAGTGCTCGGCAGAGCTCTCGGCTGGACTCCGTTCTTTCGCGGCCCGCCCCTCGGATACGGGATGCTCGCAGGCGGCATGATCCTGGCGATCATGATTCTCCCCACCATCGCCTCGGTCAGCCGCGATGTCATGCGCGCGGTTCCAAACGTGCTGCGCGAAGGTGCTCTCGCTCTCGGAGCGACACGTTGGGAGATGGTACGCACTGCAGTACTGCCCTACGCGCGCTCTGGCATTGTCGGCGCAGTGATCCTGGGGCTAGGACGAGCGCTCGGAGAGACAATGGCGGTAGCCATGGTCATTGGCAACCGGGCAGAAGTCTCCCTTTCGCTCAACGCTCCGTCCTACACGATGGCCGGAGTCATCGCCAACGAATTCGCCGAAGCGTCCGGCGACATGTATCTGGCAGCCCTGGCCGAGATCGGCCTTCTCTTGTTCGCGGTGACCCTCGTCCTCAACATCATGGCTCGCCTCCTGGTTTGGCGCGTCAGTCGCCTTCCCGGCGGCGCCGGGAGACTGCAATAGCCGTGGAGACTGCCAAGACAACGGTGGCGACTTGCGACCGGTATCGTCATCGCCGCGCCGTCGATCGGCTCGCCAGGGGAGCATGCCTGCTCGCAACTGCCGTCGCCGTACTGCCTCTGGCCAGCGTTCTCGTCTACGTCAGCGGCAAAGGGTTGCCGGCCCTCAGTTGGAGTTTTTTCACCGCAACCCCGCTCCCCGTCGGCGAGCCCGGCGGAGGAATGGGGAACGCCCTGCTCGGAAGCCTGATACTGATAGGCATTGCCGCCAGCATTGGAGTCCCTTGCGGGATCATGGCCGGGATCTACCTGGCTGAGCTCGGCGGCGATAGTCGCACTGGACGGGTAGTACGCTTCGCCGCCGACGTGCTCGCCGGAACGCCGTCCATCACGATCGGCATCTTTGTCTACGCCTTCGTCGTCATCTGGATGAGACGATTCTCGGCGATCGCTGGCGGGCTCGCCCTGGCCATTCTGATGCTTCCAACGGTTACCCGGACTGCCGAGGAGATGCTGAGGCTAGTGCCTGGCTCGCTTCGTGAGGCTGGCCTCGCGCTCGGAGTGCCGAAGTGGCGCGTCATCATATCGATAGTCCTGAAAACTGGAGCACCCGGAATCGCCACCGGCGTAGTACTGGCGATTGCCAGGGCTGCCGGGGAAACCGCGCCCCTTCTGTTCACCTCTCTCAACAACCGATTCTGGTCGACTGCCCTCGACAAACCAATCGCCTCGATGCCAGTGCAGATCTACACCTACGCAATATCGCCCTACGCCGACTGGCACAGCCAGGCCTGGGCAGCCGCCCTGGTGCTGGTCGTCCTGGTGTTGACGCTCAACGTCGTTGCCCGAGCTCTGGTCCATTGGCGAGGAGGAACCCGATGAGCCCTCATCTGACTACAACCGCCCGCTCCCCTGTTGGTATTCTCTCGGAAGTGACGTCTGTTCGACACTGCCGAAACAGCGACCATGGAACGTACGACCGCTATTCCGACCATGCTGCCGGCGAGAAAATGCGTTCGCAGGATCTCCGTGCCTTCTTTGGCAAGACCCAGGCACTCAAGGGAATAACCATGTCCGTGGTAGAGCGGGCGGTCACTGCCATCATCGGACCTTCCGGTTGCGGCAAATCGACCTTCGTTCGCTGTCTCAACCGCATGCACGAAGTGGTACCCGGCGCACGAG
>JAZDLZ010000481.1:0-3431 GCA_043801535.1 Pseudomonadota bacterium | reverse complement strand
CGCTTCGATCGAGGAATGCATCTACTGGAAGGCATTGTCGCCATGCTCACGAAGATGCTCTGACTCGTTGACATTGACCTCGACGTGGACTTGCTCTTTGACCTGAACCTCGACCTGCACTTGGTCGGCAAGCGTTGTGTGCCACTACCGAAGTCAAACGGTACCAAAATCACCGAAATCACCGGTTACCGGGTACCCACCTTTTGGCCTCTCATCACAGCATGCGGGAGGGGTGTCGCCCGGGTGAATCAGGCTCTGCCAGCGCAGAGCCTGAGGACGGGCATGCCTCCGTTGTCCACAGGCGACCTCAGGCAGCGCGGCGGAAAAGCGGGCCCCTCAACGGCCCGCCCGCCGCGCCGCCCGTCATCAGGGCACGACGTCGACACGCCTGTGGGCAACGGCAAGGTCTGATCATTCAGTCATTCACGGGACGCATGTCGTCCTGGACACCGTCGGGGAGATCATGCCATTCTCCTTCCTGCGTCTCCCTGAGAAGGGTCGCCCATCGTCGAAGGAGCGGTGTCGAGTCAGGCGCAACCATCGAGCGCTTCCCAGTGCAGGGGAAGAATTGTCTCGAAATCACCGGGTGGGTACCATGGTACCGGTGATTTCGGTGATTCTGGTACCCACCGACGTCGGCGGTGACAAGCGTTGACCCGAGTCATCGACTGGACGTCCAAGTTCAGCCCATCTTGATCGCCCTCCCGAGGCCAATGCTTAAATTCCGCAGGGTTACGCAATTGCTGTAGGCACTGAACTATCGAATATCTGCCGAATCATCATTGCTATTGACAGACGACAAATGCCGTGTCTATAGTCAAACAACTGTAGGCACACGACTCAAATGCACATCCGAACTAGTCGCAGCAAGAGAAACGGCAAGGTCTACGAGTACCCCCAGCTGGTCGAGTCATATCGACGTGAGTCCGACGGCATGCCCATGAAGCGGGTAGTCGGCAATCTCAGTGGTCTCTCTGCCACCGAGCTCGAGAACCTCCGCGTTGCCCTCGACGCCGCCCGTCGCGGAAAACGCGTGGTCGCTGCTCGCTCACGTAGCGAGGCGGCGGTCCTCCCGATCATGGCTAACCTGCGCTATCTCGATGTGGCTGTGCTCATCGAACTGTGGCGGGAATGGGGGCTGGATGAGCTACTAGCCGAAGCATTGCCTCAAGGAGAGGCGGCGGTACCCCCGGCGGATGTCGTCGCTGCACTCACTATCCAGCGCTGCGTAGAGCCAGGCTCGAAGCTCTATGCCACCGAGTGGTTCCCCAGAACCGCGTTGCCAGAGCTTCTGAACCTAGCGCCTGCGCAGTTCAATAACACCCGCTTGCACAGAGTGCTCGATGATCTTGACGCCGCCAACCCAGTGTTGATGGCCAAATTGGCACGGTGCTATCAGGATCGGGAGGGCGCTTTCGCTGCGCTGTTCCTCGACGGGACGGATACCTGGTTTGTCGGGCAAGGCCCAACATTCGCCGAGCGAGCCAAGACGAAAGAGGGGCTCGTTGAGCGCAAGATTGGCATTGTCCTTTTGTGCAACCAGCAGGGCTATCCGCTGCGCTGGGAAGTCATCGGCGGGCGGGAATCCGAAGTCGTGGCAATGAGCAGGATGCTTGGTTTGGTCGCCGAGCTTCCTTGGACAAAGCAGGTCCCATTGGTGTCCGATCGGGCAATGGGACGTTCGGCACAAATTGGCGAGATGCTTGCAGCGAAGCTGTTCTTCGTCACGGCGCTGACCAAGACCGAGTATGACGCATACACCGATCGCATCCCCCATCAGATGCTGGCAGGTTTCGAGCCACGTGACGACACCCTACGCGAGGAGGATATCGCCGAGGCAGCCCGCCTGATTGAGAAAGCGGGTCTGCAGCGCGTCGAAGATCATCTGTTCGTCCAGGATCTTGGAATTGTCGAGCGCGTAGCCGAAGATGCCGTCGAGCAACCAGCCTCTGCTCATGAAGACGAAGCACTCGCCAAGATAATGCAGATGGTCCGGTCCGCCGCAGAAGCCATTGCCGCCGGCCGCTATGCTAGCCAGGCGAGCGCCGGACGTGCTCTCGGCATAAGCAAGGCGCTCATGTCGCGATACTGCATCCTGCTAAGGCTGCCCGAGACCGTGCAGCAGCAGATTCTCGAGGGGAAAGCTCACGGACGCTCGCTCGAGAATCTTATCCGCATCGCTCGCCTAGATGATGCACAGAAACAGGTCGAAGCATTTGCCGCGCTGATGGCGAGTCCTCGGTCGCGACGGGCCAGCGCAAAACCTCTCGGCATAGTGCATGAGCAGGCAACGATGCAGCCAGAGACCGCTCCCAAGTCGATACGGGTGCGGGCCGTGTTGTACTTCAATCCGCAGCTCTTCGTCGACCAGCGCCGACGGGCACGTGAAGAGCTCGCAGCCATTCAGTCCTTTGTGGACGAGCTGAACACGCGTCTCGCCAGCCCCCGATCGCGCATGAAGCGTGACCAGATCGCGGCGGCCATCGATCGTCGGCTACGCAAGGACGACCTGCTCGAGGCATTCACTCCCATCATCACCGAGCAACAAATCGCCGGCAATACTCGCTACCAAGTCGAGCTGCCGGTCGATCAAGCTCAATGGTCGCTCCGTCGTCGGTACGATGGCTTCAACGTGATAGTGGCCAATCCTGATCTCGACCGCAGTGCTACCGATTTGTGCCGGCTCTACCGCGCCAAGGACGTCGTCGAGAAAGACTTCCAGACCATCAAGAGTCTCGTCGAATTGCGCCCAATCAGACATCACGTCGACGGGAAGGTACGCGCCCACGTTACGCTGTGCATGCTGTCACTCCTGCTCGAGCGAATACTGCAGCATCGTCTGGCTGGCATGTGCACGGCAGACCGTGCGCTTGCCCTCCTCGAGTCATGTCATCTGAATCGGCTCAGAAGCAAGGAGTCCATCTATACCGTCACCGAGACGGAGCGAGAGCAGAAGGCTATCCTTCGCCGGCTTCGGCTCACCCACCTAGTCGATGACGATGCCGTCGGAGCATTAATCACTCCTCGAGACCAGCATCAGTCCTGAGTCCCTTTGTACCTACGCGCTATCGGTAACTGCTTGAAATCAAAAGAGTCGGACCTGTGGGGTGGTCAAGTCGGGGTTCAGGTCCACGTCGCGGTCAAAGACCAAGTCCACGACTACGTCGACCGAAAGAAATGAGGGGATGCGTCAGCCTCATCAGGGCATCCGGTATCGTCGGGAAGTGGGTGTGACTCGACGGAATGACGGTCAAGAGACTCTTGGTCTTGTGGTGTGACGCGACTGGTCATACTGACAGGCACTCCGGCTGCCGCCGATCAAACGATCAGTCGAGATTGACCATTCGGCCCCGATGGGTCGACAACCTCGAATCGTAGTCGCCGTCCGTCCAATTTTATGCCCCGACGCGTCGCTTCCTCGCAGGCCGAAC
>JAZDLZ010000062.1:0-9359 GCA_043801535.1 Pseudomonadota bacterium | reverse complement strand
CCGGTCGATCTGTTTGACGGCATGCTTGGGGTTCAGACCTTGGGCTTGCGATAGGCCTTGTCCAATCGTGTGAACACCCAAGGTCGCAGCGTGAATGGTGCCCGTAACACCGTTCGCAAGCGATAGGACTCGCTTGGCATGTAGGTCGTCACCCACTAGTTTCTCGACGAATCGCTGGATATCGTTGGGACGAAGACGATTCTTGGGCAGAGGCTTGCGCAGCGGTCGTTCAGTGAGGGAGGCCGGCTGACCTGACGCACGGTTGGTGTGCTGGCTCATGCCCTTGATAACAGGAAAGAGCATTCCGAAATTCCCGCGCCATGCCCGGATTCTTCGGAAAAATGGGTCTGTCCCGATGAGTCGACGCCGATTGATCGATCGACGGTGGCCAACCGGTTGATTTGAGCCGGGATTCCGGCCACCCATTCAGGTGCGAGCCGTACCGGGGGGCTGTTCCAGTTCCTGGTTCCTTGTCCCTAGTTCCTTGTTCCCTTCGTCGTCGTCGGAATCGAACAAGGAACTAGGAACAAAGGACAGGGGACCGAGAACGGCAAGCCCGTTGACCGATCGGGACACACTCGGAAAAATGAGGGGATCCCTCAGCCTCGGAGAGGAGGGGCGGAGGGGAGGTCTTGAGGCGCGCTAGCGCCGGATCAGGGGCGGAAGGCGGAAGCAGTGAAGGTGAGGGCGGTCGAGGCAACGGAGGCAATCAGTCAGTTGGAACGGCCTGAATCGCACGCGTGACTATTGCCCGTGCCCGCTGCCTTTGTCTTTGCCTTTGCCTTTGCTTTTGCCTTGCCCGTGTCTTTCGCCTTTCCCTTTCCCTTTCCCTTCGCCTTTGCTGCTCCTGCTCGAGTACCTGTGTCCTCTCTGTTTGCTTTTCGCTCTGCGCTACCCTTTCGTCTCTCCGTTCGTTCTGTCTTCGTCCGCGTCGGTGTCTTCTTTGCGGTCGCGGTTCCTATTGTGTCTTTGCCACGGCGCCTCGTCCCGGTGCTTGCTCTTCCGGACTTGGTCTCGGTTGTGATTGCGGCGTCGGTTGCAGCTGCCTCTGCTCTTGCATCTGTCGCAGTCGCTGAGGTGCCGGCGACGATTGGCGAAGACGGTTGGGTAGCCGCCTGTGCCGGCGTCGCAGCGCGCTTGGTGACGCGCCCTGGTCTTGCAGAGCCTGCAGAGCTTGCAGAGCGACGGGTCTTGGTCTGTCTGGCTGGCTGTCTGGCTGGCAACGTCGAAACCTCGGGTGGAGCACTGCCTTCGCCAGAGTCCATGTCCAGTCCGAAGAGCTCGGACAGGTTGTCGGTTGGCAAGACTCTGCCGTCGGCTGGACCTTTCCGAGACAATGGTACCGCCTGACCGACCTTGGCGATGAGGTCCTTCTCGTCTACCTTGCGCAGCCTGAACAGCAGCTCTGGCTTTTCGTCCAACCTGGCGCCGATGCCATAGAGCACGGCAGCGACGTGCTTGCACATTGATGCCCAGTCCGGGCAGCTACACGAGAACTTGATTTCCGTTGGCGTCGGGAAAAGGCCAGTCTTCTGCCGGCAGATGCGTTCCATCACACCCTTGGAGAACCGTCCCTGGAGCAGCTCGACGAGCGAGTCGATCGCGCCCGTGCAGTCGGCGCAGACGGAGGTCCAGCAGGAGGGCGAAATGGCAGAGACCTGCACCGCCACCTTGTAGAGGTCCGAACCGCTGACGTAGGCGCTCACTTTGCCCGCCTCGATCTGAAGGTCGACGACCGAGCCGTTGCGCACGTAGGTACGTCCGCGTGGCAGGCGGTTGGCGTAATCGCTGTAGTGCTCCAGGTTGTCACACCACGCTTTGCCCCAAAAGGTCCTGGCGATGGTACGGCCGTCGATGACTACCGGCGACACCGAGTGGCCTTTCTTGCGGAGACTCTCCATCTTCTGTTCGGCCTGGCGCCGCCTTTCGCCGACGGAAACATAGGGACGCCACTGTTGGTAGTACATGCCTCACTCCTTTATCGCTGCGTTGAGATCGAGGGCGACGATCCGCAGCAACTCGTCGTTGTTCATCTCGGTCAGGTTCAGCTCGGCGCCGCCCTCGAGCAACTCCTGGGAGAGACCCCTTTTCGATTCGATGAGCTCGTCGATCTTCTCCTCGACGGTTCCCCGGCAGACGAACTTGTGGACCAGCACGTTCTTTTTTTGGCCAATGCGAAACGCACGATCGGTGGCCTGGTTCTCGACCGCCGGATTCCACCAGCGGTCGAAGTGAATCACGTGCGAGGCGGCGGTCAGGTTGAGGCCGGAACCGCCAGCCTTGAGCGACAATACGAAGAACGGAACTGACTCGTCTTCCTGGAAGCGTTTGACGAGCTCCTTGCGTTTCTTGACTTCGGTCTCGCCGTGAAGGACGAGCCCGGCGCGACCGAACACCCCACCCAGGAAGGACGCAAGCGGCGCAGTCACCTCGCGAAATTGGGTGAAGACGAGCACCTTCTCTTGTTTGGCGGCTATCACTTCGCCGATTTCGCGCAGGCGCGCCCACTTGCCGCTGTCGTCCTCGGTCCAGGCGCCGTCGCCGAGCCATTGCGAAGGATGGTTGCAGATCTGCTTGAAGCGCATCAGGGAGGCAAGCACTAGCCCACGGCGGTGGATGCCTTCGGAGTCATGGAGTTTTTCGGCCAACTCTTCGACGGCCTCTTGATAGAGCGCGGCCTGTTTGCGGCTGAGCTGGCAGAACGCCCGGACTTCGGTCTTGTCTGGCAGATCAGCGATGATGCTCTTGTCGGTCTTGAGGCGTCTGAGAATGTACGGCCTGACGAGACTGCGCAGCGGGCCATACGGGTTGCGTGGCTGGCTGGCGAGATGCTTCGCATAGCTCGTGAATTGCTTGGCCGAGCCGAGCAACCCTGGATTGACGAAGTCGAAGATCGACCACAAATCACCGAGTCGATTTTCGATGGGCGTTCCGGTAAGGACGATGCGAGCCCGGGCGTTGAGCTTCTTGGCGGTGCGCGTTTGCTTGGCATCGGGATTCTTGATCGCCTGGGCTTCGTCGAGGATCGCGAGATGCCAGGGTGTCGTCTCGAGCCAGGGTAATCGCAGCAGCGAGCCGTAGCTGGTGATCACCAGGTCGACGCCGGCGAGCCTCTCCGCGGTGAGTGACTTGAGCTCGGCTGCTGGCATCTCCGACGTGTGGGCGACGAGGAATCTCAGTCCAGGCGCAAACCGTTCGATCTCCGCGGCCCAGTTGGCGAGCAGCGATGCCGGAGCGAGGAGAAGGCTCGGCTGCCGTTGGTTCTCGTGGGAAATGCGGCGAAGCACCAGCGGGAGCGCCAGGACTTGAATGGTCTTGCCCAATCCCATGTCGTCGGCCAGGCAGGCGCCAAGACGGAGCTTCGCCAGGAGGTTGAGCCAGCGGACGCCGACCTGCTGGTACGGTCGCAGAGTGCCATGTAGCTCTCTCCCTGGATCGGCCTTCTCCAGCTCCTCGGGCGAGCGCAGTTTCTTCAGCGTCTCGGCGAGCCAAGGACCGGCGACGACTTGCGACCAGTCGGGGTCGATGCCGGTGTCTGGTCCACCTTCGCTGGCGATCTCCGCTCCAGAGAGCAGTCGCATAGCCTCGGCGAATGTCAGCCCTCCAGCGAGAGCCAGTTCTTGCGCCTTCTTGAAGCGTCCCATCATGCGCTCGAGCCGCTGCCGGTCTACCTCGATCCAGCGGCCGCGAATGAGCGCAAGGCCGCTGGCGCTGGCGAGGATCTGTTCGACCTCGGCGGCGGTGAGACGGTCACCGTCGAGAGTGACTCCGAGCTCGAAGTCGAGCAGCGCTTCCGTACTGAGAATTGATGGTGATTCCGATCCGACCGTCGCTGTCACTTGTGGCTTGGACGGGCGTCCTGCTCTCCAGGCAGCGGGCATGCGAACAACGACGCCGGCGCGTTCCAGCTCAGGCACGTCGCGGAGAAAGCCGAAGGCCTGCTGCGGTGACCAGCGCAACGGGTGGAATATCTCGCCCGCGTCGACCATCTGTTTGAGCCAGGAGCAGC
The DNA here is from genome assembly GCA_043801535.1 of Pseudomonadota bacterium. Classification (GTDB taxonomy): domain Bacteria; phylum Myxococcota_A; class Polyangia; order Haliangiales; family SHYZ01; genus JAZDLZ01. The sequence goes on along the minus strand of JAZDLZ010000062.1, from coordinate 5,350 downwards.
GTTCGGCGGCGCGCTGCACGGGTATGAGCAGAGAGAGCAGCCGCTCCTTGTTTGCTGCTCCCGCATACTCGCGCAGTGCCTGGCCGAGAGGCAGGTGTTGGGCTTTACCGTGCGAAGAGAGCCGGTGAGTGTAGGTCGCCAGAAAAGCGAACGGCGCCTGGTCGTCCTTGCGGTTCTCGGCGAGGTTGAAGTGCACCTTGCCCACGACGTTCCAGGCTGGATTCAGACGTTTGACGAAATCCTGGACCGTTGTTTCTGCTTCGGCCAATTCGACAACGAAGGCGCGACCGGTTTCCGTCCAGAGTGCGAGCAGAACGTCGGCTGACAGATACTCGGAGCCGGGCATCATGGGAGCGGCAGCGGCGAGCGATTCGATGTCAGCAGGTGGCTCCGGGATTTCTCCCCCACGTTCGTCGGAATCGGGTCTGGTGCAGAGCGCAGTGACAAAACGACTGCCGAGCTCACGCCAGTAGGCCAGCGCTGGCGGAAGTGCCTGGCTCACCTCGACAGCTCCGAGCCAGAGCAGACCGTAGCCGGCTCCACGCTCGAATGCCTTCGAGATCCGCTCTCGCAGTGTTGGCTCCAACCCTGTCCCGTCGCAAGTAGCGCCAGTGCCAGCCTCGGTGCCAGTGCCAGCCTCGTCCTTGGCTCTGGCCCCAATAGGTGCAGCCGCATCCGCCACCAGCAAGAGGCGGCCATTGGGAGTAAGACAGGGAATCAGACCGAAGTCAGTCAAGGTAGGGCAATCCTTGCGCGAGGCAGGGCGAATGGTATTCCAGGCGTACAGTGATGGCAACGGATGTTGGCGATTCTGGGATTCTGGCGATTCGGAGGGCTCGTACAACGAAACGGCACAACGGTTGCGGCGCGGAGTCTAGCGTACTATTACCCGAGTCATGAAGCGCGCGGCAAAGTGGATTGTATGGCTATCGCTGATCGGCGGGCTTGTCGCCGGGGTCCGCTACGGCTGGCAGCGCTACCAGCATGGCAAAGCCGCGGCCAAGGCTATCAAGTACGAGACCGCCAAGGTTGACCGAGGCCGAATCAGTGCCAGGATTACCGCGACGGGCACGCTGTCGCCGCTCAAGACCGTCCAGGTTGGTGCTCAAGTCTCGGGTCGGATCCTCGAGGTCATGGTCGATTTCAACTCGCCGGTGAAGAGGGGGCAGGTGGTCGCCCGCCTCGACCCACAGCTCTTCAATGCGGCAGTGCAGCAGGCTCGCGCCAATCACACGGCAGCGCAAGCGAACCTGGCCAAGGCGCGGGCGCAGGCCAAGGAGGCGGAGCGGCAGCTCGTGCGCCAGCAGCAACTCGCGGCTGACAAGCTGGTCGCTCAAGCCGATGTTGACACGGCCGAGTCGAACGTCGAGGTCGCCAATGCCCAGATCACGGCTACCCAGGGCAGCGTCGAGCAAGCCCGTGCCACTCTCGAGCAGGCCCAGCTCAGTCTGGCGTATACGACGATCTATTCACCAATCGACGGCATGGTTATTTCGCGCAACATCGACGTTGGCCAGACTGTTGCTGCCTCGTTTCAGGCGCCCACCCTGTTCACGATCGCCGAGGATCTCCGCAGGATGCAGGTCGACACGAGCGTTGCCGAAGGCGACGTCGGTCGCATTCAGGAGGGGATGGCGGTGGCATTCACGGTGGACGCGTTTCCCTCGGAGAAGTTCGCGGGCAAGGTTCGCCAAGTACGCAATTCGCCGCAAACGGTCCAGAACGTCGTCACCTACAATGCGGTAATCGACGTGGAAAACCCCGAGCTCAAGCTGAAACCTGGCATGACGGCAAACGTCACCTTCATTCTCGCCGAAAAGGACGACATCGTGCGAGTGCCCAACGCTGCCTTGCGCTTCCGGCCGCCTGCCGAGATGTTTCAACGTCAGCAGGGCACGGGAGGTCCGCCATCCCAGTCGCGCGATAGTGGCGCTGGCGGCGATAGGGGTGGCGGCAACGAGGGTCGGGAGCGGGCGCCCGATCGCCGAGTCGTGTTCAGGCTCGAAGATGGCGTGCCCAAGCCGATCAGGCTGCGGATCGGAATCACCGATGGTAGCTACACCGAAATGGTCGAAGGCGATCTTCGTGAGGGTGACCTGCTGATTTCCGAGGCAATCGGCGGCTCGAGCTCCCATTTCCCGCGTTTCGGCGGGCCGATGGGACGCTTGTGATGGCAGACAGTCCGCTCGTTTCGCTCGAGAGCGTGGCGCGCGTCTACCGGATGGGTGACGTCGAGGTTCCAGCACTGCGTGGGGTCAGCCTGACGATCGATCGCGGTGATTTCGTGGCGATCATGGGTCCGTCGGGATCGGGCAAGACCACCCTGATGAACATCCTCGGCTGTCTCGATCGTCCCTCGAGCGGGCAGTATCGGCTCGCCGGCGAGGAGGTATCGCGCAAGAGTCGCAACCAACTGGCCGAGATTCGCAATCGAACGCTCGGTTTCGTGTTCCAGAGCTTCAACTTGCTTTCCCGCACCTCGGCACTCGAGAACGTCGAGCTGCCGCTCATTTATTCGGATACGGGTACGCGCGAGCGCCGCCGCGCCGCCCGCGAGGCTTTGGCTCTTGTTGGCTTGTCGGAGCGGGCGTACCACCATCCCAGTCAGCTCTCGGGCGGACAGCAGCAACGGGTGGCCATCGCCCGCGCCCTGGTGACGAGACCGCAGGTTGTTCTGGCCGACGAGCCGACCGGGAACCTGGATTCGGTCACCAGCGTCGAGATCATGGTCATCTTCCAGGAGTTGTCGAGAATCGGCATCACCGTGGTGCTGGTCACTCACGAGCCGGACATCGCCGCCTTTGCCACCCGCGTCGTGGTAGTGAAAGACGGGCTCGTGCAGACGGACAAGCGCCAGGAGGCGCGAACCGTGGAGGTCCGAGCGTGAATCCACTGGTCACGTTCCGCGTCGCGACCAGGGCTCTGGTGCGGCACAAGCTGCGCGCGTTTCTGACGACTCTCGGCATAGTCATCGGGGTAGGCGCGGTCATCGCCATGGTGGCAATCGGCGAAGGTGCGAAGGCCAAAGTACAGCAGACTTTCGCAGCCATGGGCACGAACATGCTGATTGTCTTGCCGGGTTCTTTCACTGGCGGCGGCATGCGCGGCGGATTTGGCTCGGCGTCTACCTTGACCTGGGATGATCTGCGCGCGATCCGCGAGCTGTCGGCTGTGCGCGTGGCAGCACCGGCGCTGCGAGTGAACGCGTCGCTGGTGTCCGAGGAGCAGAACTGGACGACCCAGGTGAACGGAACGACGCCGGAATACTTCGAGGTGCGCAACTGGAAGGCTACCAGAGGTTCTCTCTTTGTTCAGGCGGATGTGGACAATGGCGCCAAGGCGCTGGTCATTGGCGAAACAGTGGCCGAGAAGCTGTTCGGCCGAGGCTCGGATCCGATCGGCCAGATAGTGCGCATTCGGCAGGCGCCATTCTCGGTGGTCGGGGTCTTGGCGAGCAAGGGGCAGTCGCCGATGGGTCAGGACTACGACGACACCTCGTTTGTGCCTGTTACGGCCTATCAGGCCAAGATTCAGGGCGGACTGCAGAAGTACATCGCCGGGCAGATCGTTGTGGGCGCCCGTTCGGAGGAAGACACCAAGCGAGCCGAGAGCCAGATCACGTCGCTGCTTCGGGACCGTCACCGTCTGGAATCGGGCGAGGACGACTTCTCGGTGCGCAACCTCACCGAATTCGCCAGCGCGCAGGAGGAGAGCACGCGAACCCTGACTCTGCTGCTCGCCGCCATTGCTGCCGTGTCCTTGCTCGTCGGTGGCATTGGTATCATGAACATCATGTTGGTTTCGGTTACCGAGCGCACGCGCGAGATTGGCGTACGCATGGCGGTGGGCGCCAAGCCGCGGCACATCCTGGCCCAGTTCCTCGTCGAGTCGTTGACGCTGTCGGTTGCCGGTGGACTGATCGGAGTTGCGCTCGGCGTGCTGGCGGCGCGCAAGATCGCCGGTGCCTTCGGTTGGCCAGCCTTGATGCCGCCGGACATTATCGTGATTGCGGTCGCATTCAGCGCCCTCGTTGGTGTGGTATTTGGCCTCTATCCGGCGTATCAGGCATCCCGTCTGGATCCCATCCAGGCGCTCAGGTACGAATGAGCCCCGTCGGGGATTCGTTGTCCACGAGACCCCAAGCAGGCAGAAGGAATGTCATGGAAGGACCGAGAACGATGGCACTCATCTCCAACCTGGCAGGGCTGGAATCAATCGGCCCATTAGCCCTTTCGGCGTCTTGCCAGCGTGCGCCAGGATCCAGATGGCAAGAGACTATCCGGCTTAGAGTCGCCGTCTGTCTCGCTCTCTCCGTGATCGCCCTGCCAACCACCGCCATGGCAGCGGAGAGACGCGTCGTCACGCTGGAGGACGCGATGGCGGCAGCAGTACGGCATCCGGACGTGCGCCAAGCTCGAGCTGGGGCAGCAGGCGCGCGAGCGCGGGCAGACCAGGCGCGCGCACCGTTGCTCCCTCAGGTTTCGGCGAGCGCCAGCTATAGTCTGGGCGATGATCCACGCGAGGGACCTCTCCATCCGTCGCATGGGCTGGGAACCAGTATCAGCGGCAGCCTGCTCTTGTGGGACCACGATCAGACTTCTCGTCGTTGGAGCTCGGCGCGGGCAAGTGCCGACGCGCAGGATGCGGCAGTTGGCTCGATTGCACTGTCGGCGCGTGGCCGTGCGCGCGAGGCGTTCTTCGCTGCCCGTGCCGAGAAGGCGCTCCTCGAAGTGGCGCGAGAGACGCTGGTCAACGAGGAGCGTCACCTGGGGCAAGTGCAGGGATTCGTCGCCGCTGGCGCGCGGCCGGAGATCGACCTCTACCAGGTGCGGGTGGCAGTGGCGAACGCGCGCGTCGTCCTGGTGCAGACCGAGAATGCCTACGAGATTGCCAAGGCGCAGCTCAACGCCTACATGGGAGCAGAAGGGGATACTGACTACGACGTGGCAGACGATACCATCGCGCCCGTACCAGGCGAGAGCTCCACCACCGACGTGCTATTCGAGGAGGCGATTCGGACCAGACCCGAGCTTCGCAGCCTTGCTCTCCAGCGTCGAGCGCAGGAGCTATCGCTCGACGCTGCGCGCCGTGCTTGGTGGCCAACCGTGCGGGCCGCCGTCGCTCCCATCGGGACTCTGCTGCCGTTCGATCCGACCTGGGGATGGAGCGCGTCGGTGGCGCTGGCCTGGGACCTCTTCGACGGCGGTGGTCGCCGGGCTGCGCTGCGCGAGACCGAGGCCGCGCTCGGCGGCCTGGATGCCGAGGCTGACGGGTTGCGCCAGCAAGTGCGTCTCGAGCTCGAGCAGGCGCGCCTGGCGGTGCGCGCCGCGCGCGAGGCGCTGGTGTCGGC
>JAZDLZ010000021.1:0-2899 GCA_043801535.1 Pseudomonadota bacterium | reverse complement strand
CGCCGGTTGTTGCGGCGAGAATAGCACCCCGAAAGAGGAATGGAACAAGGAACTAGGGACTAGGCACAGGGAACAGCACAACCAACGGCTTTGATTCACACCCCTTACCCAGTACCAGCAGCCGAAGTCCCTCGACATCTGTTGGCAGCGCGCCAGGGTGGCAAGTCGAGGTGAGGCAGGTCGCTCCTTCCTGCTGCCCGACACGCTGGTGGACCAATCAAATCAGCTCGGTGCCGACCAAAGATTGAGCAATGGCAGCGCCGGAGGGGTTCCATTTTGCATGCGGGTGCCTATTCTCTCCGGGCTCTCAGTTGGTTCCTTCGGCACAAGAAAACGCAATTCGTTGCTGGCGAGCGCGACTCGATGCTTGCCTCACCGACTCAGCCTTGGTACCGTACGGCCCGTGAGGTCCCGATGAATCCCAGAGTCTTCCGCGAATACGATATAAGGGGAATGGCCGATCGCGATCTTTCCGACGAGTTCAGTAATGATCTCGGTCGCGCCATTGGCACTCACCTCCATCGCGCTGGAGCGCGGCGCATTGTCCTTGGACGCGATTGCCGCCTGTCCGCCGGACGCTTGCACCAGGCTTTGCTGGAAGGGCTTATGTCCACGCCGCTGGCGATTGTCGATGTCGGCGTGGTGCCAACGCCGGTCCTCTACTACGCCGCTTTTCACTTTGACATGGACGGCGGAGTACAGATTACCGGTAGTCACAATCCGCCGGAAGACAACGGCTTCAAGGTTCTTCGTGGCAAGACCACGATTCACGGCGCCGAGATTCAGGAGCTGCGCCAACTGATCGACCGCCGCGACTTCGTGAGCGGCAAGGGTACCTACGAGACCGAAGACGTCGTCAGGCCGTATATCGATTTTGCCAAGCAGCAGCTCCGCATTGGCAGCCGCCGCCCGAAAGTCGTCGTCGATGCCGGCAACGGAGTCGGAGGTATTGCAGCGATTCCGCTCTATCGGGAGATTGGTTTCGACGTCGTTCCTTTGTTTTGCGAGCCGGATGGTTCTTTCCCCAACCACCACCCTGATCCCACGGTCGAGGCCAACGTCGCGACGTTGCGCGCTGTGCTCGCCAGCGAGAACGCCGAGGTGGGCATCGCCCTCGACGGCGACGCCGATCGTCTCGGCGTCGTCGATCAGAAAGGGAGGATCGTGTGGGGCGATCAGCTCATGATTCTCTTTGCCCGCTCGATTCTGGCGGAGCATCCGGGTGCCACTTTCGTGAGCGAAGTCAAATGCTCGCAGGCGCTGTACGACGAGATCGAACGTGCTGGCGGGCGCGCGATAATGTGGAAGGTCGGCCATTCGTTAATCAAGAGCAAAATGAAGGAATCCGGCGCAGTGCTGGCCGGCGAGATGAGCGGTCATATCTTCTTTGCCAACCGCTATCTGGGATTCGACGACGCGATCTACTCGGGGGCACGCCTTTTGGAGCTCCTGTCTCACGATGAGCGCACCCTTGCTGCGCTCGTCGACACTCTTCCCAGAATGGTCAACACGCCGGAAATCCGCGTCGAGATGCCCGACGATATCAAGTTCGAAGTGGTACGGCGGGTCACCGAGCGCTTCCGCCGCGACTACCCAGTCGTCGACATCGACGGGATGCGGGTCAAAGTCGACGATGGGTGGGGATTGGTGAGGGCCTCCAACACGCAGCCGGCGCTGGTAATGAGATTCGAGGCTTCGAGCCAGGAGCGGCTGGCGGCGTTGAGGAGCATGGTGGAGACGGAGATCGTAAACCAGCGGCGAGAGCTTCGCTCCGAGCGCTAGGCTAGGAGCTGCCGTCTACTAGATCTTGTCGCGATCTGGCAAGAATTCGAGAAAACGAATCGCGGAGATTGGGCTATGCACGCAGTAGGCGTCGACATTGGCGGGAGCAATCTGCGCGCTGCGCTGGTGAACACTACTGCGCGCAGGCCGGTCCCGATTGGGTACTCCAAGACACGGCTCGCTTCGACCGACCCTGCGAAGATTGCCGCTCAAGTGGCTGGAGCCGTGACGGCGGCGATGGCTGCCGGAGGTGCAGAAGCCGCAGGCGCCCCGGTGGGGATCGGCATCGCGGCGATGCTCGATAGCAAGACAGGCGTGGTGATCAATGCCCCAAACCTGTCCTGGCGCATGGTCGACTTCGCGGCAGTGCTGCGCGAGGTGCTGCCGTATCGGCGGATTCGGCTCTTCAACGACTTGAACGCCATTGCCTTTGGTGAGTACCAGTACGGGGCCGGGGTCGAGGCCGGAGTCGAGGCCGGAGTCGAGAGCTTGGCCGACAGGGAGCATGGCCGAGGCTGCAATGATTTGCTCTGCGTATTTTTGGGCACGGGAATCGGTGGCGGCATCATTGCTGGCGGACGCCTCGTCGAAGGCGGCAGTGGGCTTGCAGGAGAGATCGGTCACACCAAAGTCGCAACCGGTCCCGTTGCGCGGCAATGTGGTTGCGGTGCCCGTGGCTGCGTCGAAGCCTACGTCGGAGGACAGAATCTCGAGACCCGCGCACGCGCCGAGCTTGCCCAGCTTCGTGCCCGCGGCGCCGAATCGCTGGCAACTGCCTTGGCTGGCGGTGATCCGGGGCAGGTCAATCCAGGGCACCTCGACCGCGCTGTCCAAATGGGGGACCACTATGCGTTGGCCTTGTGGGAGGAGATCGCCCCGCTCTTGGGTTTGACATTGGCCAACGCGGTCACGCTCTTGAATCCTTCTCGGCTTGTCCTCGGTGGCACCGTAATCGAGCACGCGCCCGAGCTGAAGCGGAGAAGCCTGGCTGCCTACGCAACGACGGTAAACGCCAGCGCTGGCGAGACGTGCCAGGTTGCCGACCCGGTGCTTCCGTCGGGTGTAGTGGGGGTTTTTGGCGCTGCGGCCCTCGTATGTTCGAACAATGCGACGACGT
>JAZDLZ010000011.1:0-8631 GCA_043801535.1 Pseudomonadota bacterium | reverse complement strand
AACTCCGTGCGTGTCGATCCGCGGAGCCGAGGACTGTTTGAGCGAGCGGGCAAAAACACTGCTCGCCGAAAAGCTGCCCGCCCCCGACCACCGAGGCTCCTTAAGTGACTGGCATTGCGGCTAAGGGCAGTGTTCGGGTGAAAGAGTGTAAACATCTCCGCCAGCAAGCTGGCCATTGGCCCGTCGTCAGGGCATTCGCGCGCACCGCCCGCCACCCACGACGCTCCGTCGGTCCGGGAGAATGCCGATGCGAACCGACATCGCCAGAAAGATGGCTGAATCATCCATTCCCCCACCTCGCTTGGAACGGTGAGCAGTGGGAACCAGGTTCTCGCAGTCGACACATGGAATCGGATAGCTGTCGTACCAATCCGATGCCCACTCCCACATGCTCCCCGTCAGATCCGAGTGTCCCCATTTGCCGTCGCCTTTCGGCGAACGAGAGCCAACAACCTGGATGTCGACGAACGCGCAGCTAGGGTCGCCATCTCCCATGCAGTCGAAGACCGCATGCGTGTCGTCCGGAGTCTCGTTCCCCCACGCATACGTTCTCTGCTCGCTGCCACCCGCGGCGGCGAAGTTCCATTCCGCCTCGGTAGGCAGGCGGCCGCCGTCCCAGGAGCAGAAGGCAAACACGTCGAACCAGCTCAGGCAATTCATCGGCAGGCTCTCGTTGGCGCCAGCCGAATCCGTCCACGTCTGATATGTCGAGTCGCACCCGATCGCCGCCTTTAGCGACGCCGTATCGACTGGCAAGCTCACGTTCCACGCCGAATCCCACCCGCTACCGGCTATCAACGGATGAGCACCGGCATTGGCTGCTGGTGGGCTTGCCTGGGTACCCATGCCAGCCTCGACGAGCTTCCTGAACCGTCCGACCGTGATCTCGTAGCGGTCGAGCACGAAGTCGCTCACCGTCGCCGGATATGCAGGATCGTTGCTGCGGTTGAAAGTGCCGCCGGAGACTGGCAGAGTCTCGCAGCAGCTTCCCGTCCCCGCCGGACCGCACGTCGAGGAGAGACCAACACAGCTCGGCGCCAGACCGCTGGCCGAATCGACCGGTTGGACAGCATCCACGCCAGGCGGCTGGTCCTCGGACGTGCAGCCGCCAAGAAGGGCAACCATCAACAACTCCAACGTCGTAATCGTTCTTCTAGTCGTCATCTCGGTCGAGCCTCCACCAGTCTACAGAGTCAGAAATTGATAGACGCATGCTTAGCACACTCCCCGGGCAGGCCACAAATGTCCGGAAGGGCAGCCAGACGGCAAGAACGATGCTTGTGTAGCAGGCAACGACCCTCGAAAATCCGTCGTTGGTCGCCGGAATTCTGAGGGCCGGACGGTCGAGATTCTTCCGGCAGTCGGTGGATCGTCGGGCTTGATCCACTGATTACCACAAGGTGTGAAGTCGAGTTATCACATTGAATGTCGGCATGGGTGTTGCAGAACTGCGCAGTGCGCCAGCGCCTCGAGCGCTGCGTGCCTGCCTAGTCAAGACGAAGGATAGGAAAGACGAGGGAATTCCAATGATGCGAGCTACCGATGCCCCCAGTCGATTGTCGAGTCGTGCGTCGAGTCGCACGTCGAGCGGTGTTGTCGTGCTTGTCCTGTTGGCGGCGCTCGCCGCTGCTGGCTGCCCAGAGGGAAGGGAGGAGCCGTCTCCGACTCCAGGCGAGTGCGCGACCCAAGACCCCGCAACCTGCGCCGCGAACGGGTGCCTGGTGTATTCGATGTACCGCTACGACACCTCGGCGCAGTGCCATGCCGGCGCCCTGGAGCAGGTGTTCTGCAGCGATCGTGAGATCGACTGCACCGGGCCGGGCAGCCCGGTCATTGCCACCGACCAGATTGGTGACCCCGAACGCTGGTGGTACGCACCCGATAGCTGCCTTCCCTTCCCCAAGTCGTGGAAGGTCGAGTATCTGACCGAGGAGCGAGCAGAGTGTGGTGAGGTCGCCTGCGAGAAGCAGGAGCTGGCGACCTGCGAGGAAAACGGATGCGTGGCGTACTCGATGTATCGCTACGACACCTCGGCGCAGTGCCATGCCGATGGCGAGGAGCAGGTGTTCTGCGGTGATCCCATCAAGTGTCGCAAGCCAGGCGGCCCGGCCATCGCAACCGACCAGATCGGCGATCCAGAGAGATGGTGGTACGCACCCGATAGCTGCATGCCATTCCCCGAGTCGTGGAAGGTCGTGAACCTTTCCGACGAGCTCCCGGTGTGCCGGAAAGACCCCTGCGCGGACCTCGATGCCGCGAGCTGTCACCTGAACCCGTCGTGTATCGCCTACGAGATGTACCCGTACGACGACTACGGCGAGTGCCACCAGCCTGCTGCGAGGATGGCGTTCTGCAGCGGCATCGCGCTCGATTGCGCTGCCTCCCCTCCAGTGATTGCCAACGACGAAGAGGGTCACCGTTGGTACGCGCCCGATAGCTGCTTTCCATTCCCCAAGTCCTGGAAGGTCGAGTACCTCGAAGCACCGCGGCCAATGTGTGGACCACCGATTCCCTGCGAAGAGCAGGACCCCGCAACGTGCGCAGCGAACGGGTGCGTGGCATTCTCGCTGTACTCGTTCGACCGGGCGAGGCAGTGCCACGCCGAGGCCAAGGAGCCGGTGTTCTGCGGGAATCGCAAGCCCGACTGTGGAAAGCTGGCTCCGCTTCTGATTATGGATCCAGTCGGGAACGAGTGGTATTCGCCGGAAGGCTGCTATCCATTCCCTGCTTCGTGGAAGCTCGAGTACCTGAACATCAAGTACCCGGTGTGTGGAGATGACCCCTGCGAGGAACAGACCTCGGCGACCTGCGAGGCAAATGGGTGCCATGCCTACGACATGTTCCTCTACGACTCGGAGAACGAGTGCCACGTCGCCGTGCTCCGAGAATTCGCGTTCTGCAGCAGCGTCCACGTCGACCCGGCCGAATGCCTGCCGGACGGTCCTTCCGACGGCGGTCCTCCGGTGGTGGCCACCGACTACCAAGGGTATTCCTGGTACGCACCGGAAAGTTGCTACCCGTTCCCCGCCTCGTGGAGCATCGAATACCTCACCGAGGAGCGGTCGCTGTGCCCGGACTTCTGCAACGCCGACTTTTCCTGCTGGGAGCAGGATCCGACGACCTGCGAGGCTAGCGGCTGCGGCGGCGCAGTCGAGATGCACCGCTACGATGCGGAGCGCGCGTGTTTCGAGGAAGCGGCAGTACCGGCGTTCTGCAGCAAATGCCCGATAATGTGCATCTGGGCAGGTCCCCCGATCGTGCTCAGCGATCCGGACGGCAACCTCTGGTATTCGCCGACGAGTTGTTTTGCGTTCCCCACCACCTGGCAACCAGTATCGGTCGAGGTCGGTAGCAACGGGATGTGCGGGACTTCGTCCCGGCCGTAGCCAACGCCGCTTGGCCAGGACCCTGGCCGGGTAGGGATGCCAGTGGTGGACGAGTTGACGTTCGCCCACCAGGTCAGGGCTGTTGGATCTTGCAGCTCCCTGGCTTTTCCTAGGCTGGCTCGTTGCTCAAGGTACGGGCGAGATCGCGGAGGGTTTCGCCCTCGGCGCCGACGAGAAGGGCAGGGGCGATATCGGCCAGTCCCCATGGCTCGACCTTCCCGCACGTGACGGCGAAAGCACCTCCGGCTACCCTGCCGATTACTCCAAGCCCACCTTTGAGCTCGACGGCAATCGATTCGGTCACCGTGGGCAAATTGGTCAGATCGACCTCGATCAAGCCGCGCTCGCAAGTAAGGACGAGGCGCTCGGACAATACTCGTCGCTCCAGCATGAGGATGTTGCCGAGAGTACTCTCGAAGACCGGAACCCACCCCTGCGGACCGCTCTCGCCTCCCAGGCTGGAATACCTGGTGTAGTACAGCTGGGGCTGGCCGATACAACGGGCGAGCAAACCTGTCCTGGTCGTCACCACATCGGCGTATCCCCGTTCGTGCAGAGCTATTGGTGGCGAGTGCTCGTCTCGGACCCACCACGAGCCGGGTTGGTGTGACGTGCACCCGAGAAAGACATTGCGGGCTCCGCTGCCCTTGCACCACTCCGCGACCGCGATCGCCACTTCGGCAGCGCTGCCAGGTTGGGCAAGCCTACGGTCTCCATTCCAGAGGACTCCTCCGGTTGGAAGCCGCTGAATGGCATCGAAGTGATAGTACCGCCCCTCCCACTGTGGTTTCAGGGACAGCTTGTCGCCAACGCGGATCCGCACTACCTCGTCCAGATCGTCGGGGATCGCGACGTTGGTCTCCCCGCTCGTGTCGAGCGCAATGAACAATAGCCCTCGCGGAGTGAGTCCTTGGCGGCGTAACTCGTTCAAGCCAATGACCACACTCGTAGGATCTCGCCAGTGGTAAATCCGGGTTGCCAGCATCACACTCCCTCCAGAAAACAGAACAATCAGGAAACCAGGCAAGAGCGACGGTTGCCGCCACTCCTGCACCCGCTACTACTACCAGGAGACGCCGATGATAGCAGCAACAGCGAACAAAACCGACAGCTCAGAGTTGTCCAACAGGGCCTGGAGCACCAGCTCTATTACCGGTCACTCGAGCTTCGGTCACTCGAGCTCTGAAAGCGCCGCCCTGGCAGCATCGACCGTGCGATCGATATCGGCTTCCTGGTGAGCCAACGAGACAAAGGCTGCCTCGAACTGCGACGGCGCCAGGTAGACTCCCCTTGCCAGCATGGCCCGGAAGAAGCGGGCATAGCGGTCGGTGTTCGCTCTTTTTGCCGAGTCATAGTCGACGACGGGCTCGGCAGCGAAGAAAGCGGTGAGCATCGAGCCGACGCGATTGATGCGAACAGGCAGGCGGGCAGCTCGTGCGGCGGCGTGAAGGCCGCTCTCGAGCCGAGCGCCGAGCAGCTCCAGTCGTTCGTACGTTCCCGCTCGCTCGATGATCTCGAGAGTCTTGATGCCGGCAGCCATAGCCAGCGGGTTACCACTGAGAGTGCCGGCTTGATAGACGGGACCGAGCGGGGCGAGAATGCTCATGACGTCGGCTCGGCCGCCAAAGCAGGCTGCGGGCAGTCCTCCGCCGACGATCTTGCCGAGGCAGGTAAGGTCGGGGGTCACTCCGAATCGCCGCTGCGCCCCGCCCAGGCCAACTCGGAAGCCAGTGATGACCTCGTCGAAGATCAGCAGAGCGCCTTCGGATCTCGTCAATTCGCGAACGGCGGCCAGATATCCAGGCTGCGGCGGCACGACACCCATGTTTCCGGGAACCGGCTCGACGATAACGGCAGCGATCTGTCCGCGGTTGGCGGCGAAGATGGCTTCCATGGCCTTGGTGTCGTTCCAGGGAACCACGAGGGTGTCCTGCGCGGTCCCGACCGGGATTCCAGCGGAGCCGGGAATGCCGAGCGTGGCAGCCCCGGAGCCGGCTTTCACCAGCAGGAGGTCTGCATGTCCGTGATAGGCTCCGTCGGCCTTGACGATCTTCTCGCGTCCAGTGAAGCCACGAGCAACACGCAGCGCGCTCATCGTAGCCTCGGTGCCACTCGACACGCAGCGCAGCAGCTCGATCGATGGCAGCGTCGCGCGGATCTTGTCGGCGAAGACGATCTCTAGCTCGGTCAGCGCCCCGAAGGAAGTGCCGCGCGCCATCGTCTCGCCGATCGCAGCGAGGACTTCGGGGTGGGCGTGGCCTAGAATCAATGGTCCCCAAGATCCCACGTAGTCGAGGTACTTGTTGCCATCCACGTCCCACACCTGAGCGCCTTCTCCACGAGCCATCACCAGCGGGCTGCCCCCGACCGAGCGGAACGCCCGGACTGGCGAGTTGACTCCGCCGGGAAAAAGCTGAGTGGCTTTCTCGAAAAGCGTTCTTGACCGTTCCTGGCGCATGTCGGGTTTCATCCTCTACTTCGTCTGCTGCTTCTACCTATTCCTCGTCTTTCCTGCCGTCGTCGTCAGCACCGTTGCCGCCGTCGCCGTTGCCGTCCTCACCGTCCTCACCGTCCTCACCGTCCTCACCGATTTCCTCTTCCTCTCCACCGTCCTCCTCTCCACCGTCTTCGTCTTCCTCGATTGTTCCGCCGCCCCTCTCTCCCTCGTCTAGCTCCGACTCCCGCTCGAGACTGCCTGGCGCGGACTCGTCATCATTGGTGGGGCCGCCAGGTATTGCTGCCTCGATGTTCTCGGCGTCCTCGGTCTCGGCAAGACGTTCGACCGACGAAACGATTTCGCCTTCTTCGATACGCATCAAACGCACTCCCTGAGTGCTGCGCCCAATCGTTTTCACGTCGCTGACACGAATCCTGATCAGTTTGCCCTGGTCGGTGATGAGGATCAGGTGGTCCTCGTTGGCGACGACGCGGACCGCCACGACCTTGCCGTTGCGAGCGGTGGCGCGAATGCTGATGACTCCCATGGTCTTTCGGTTTCTGACCGGATACTCGGGCAGAGGCGTTCGTTTGCCGAATCCGCGCTCGCACACCGTGAGGAGAGTCTGGTCGGAGTCGCGCGGGAAAGTCGCCATTCCCACCACGGTATCACCGGGACGGAGAGCCATGCCCTGCACGCCGCGAGCATTCCTCCCCATCGATCGCACCCGGTTTTCGTGGAACCGCAAGGCGCGACCATTGCGGGTCGCCAAGAAAATATCCATTTCTCCATCGGTCAGACAGACCGACTCCAGCGCATCGCCTTCGTCGAGATGGATCGCGATGATGCCCGATGAACGAATATTGCCGAACGAGCGCAGCTCGGTCTTCTTGACGATGCCGCTGCGGGTGGTCATGAACACGTACCAGCCGTGCTCGAACGACTTCACCGGCAGCATGGTCATCACCTTCTCCTCGGGCATGAGCTCGAGAAGGTTGACGATCGCCTTGCCGCGCGCGTCGCGCTTGCCTGGCGGCAGCTCGTACACTTTCTTGGCGTACACGCGGCCCTTGTTGGTGAAGACGAGGATGAAATCGTGAGTCGAGGCGACGAAGAGCTCGGCGACGAAGTCTCCCGGGCTCGACTCGGCGCCTTTTCTCCCTTTGCCGCCGCGCTGCTGGGCACGGTAATCGGTAACCGGAGTGCGCTTTACGTAGCCACCGTGAGTGACGGTTACCACCATCTCTTCGTCGGCGATGAGCTGCTCGTTGGATATCTCGGCGTCGACCGCGACGATCTCGGTACGCCGAGGGTCGGAGTACTGCTGCTTGATCGCCTCGAGCTCTTCGACGATAACGGCGAGGAGACGCTGTTCGTCGGCGAGGATGCTCTCCAGTCGATCAGTCGTCTCCCAGAGCTGCCGATACTCGGCCTCGAGATTCTGTCGTTCGAGGCCGGTGAGCCTCTGCAAGCGCATCTCCAGGATCGCCTTGGCCTGACGTTCGTTGAGCAGGTAGGTGCCTCGGATGCGGGCGGCCTCGACCTCGGCAGCAGGTCGACCGGCACGCTCGAGGAACCCGTCGAGGCCGTGCATCGGCTCCGCGCACAGCCGGACCTGCGCCTCGGCTGGGTCGCGAGAGGTGCGAATGAGCTCGATGACCCGGTCGACCTGTATCACGGCCAGGCCCAAACCTTCGACGATCTCGCGGCGGCGACGCGCTTCGCGCAGCTCGCACACGCAACGACGAGTGACGACCTCGCGCCGGTGCTCGATGAAGCGCGCCAGCGCTTGCCTGATGCCCAGCAGCCGAGGCCGTCCGTCGACAATGGCGAGCATGTTGATGCCGTAGCTCGTCTGAAGGGCAGTCATCTTGAAGAGGTTGTTGAGGACGATCGCGGGGACTGCGTCTCTTTTCAGCTCGAATACGACGCGAATGCCTTCTCGGTCGCTTTCGTCGCGGATGTCGCTGATGCCCTCGAGGCGTTTGTCACGCACGAGCTGGGCGGTCTGCTCGATCCAACTGGCCTTGTTGACCTGATAAGGGATTTGGTTGGCGACGATCGCAGTGCGGCCGCTCTTGAGCTCTTCGACGTCGGTGCGACCGCGCACCATGATGCGGCCGCGGCCGGTCTCGTATGCCTGCTCGATTCCCGCGCGACCCAGAATGATTCCTCCGGTAGGGAAATCGGGCCCCGGCACCAGGCGCAACAGCGATGCTACCGTTGTCGCTGGATCGCGAATCAGCGCGATGGTTGCGTCGATGAGCTCGGCCAGGTTGTGGGGCGGAATATTGGTCGCCATCCCGACCGCGATTCCGCTCGTGCCGTTGAGCAGCAGGTTGGGCACTCGTGACGCGAGGACAGTCGGTTCGAGCTCCTTGTCGTCGTAGTTTGGCGTCCAGTCGACCGTCTCCTTCTCGATGTCGGCGAGCATCTCCGAAGAGAGACGGGTCATGCGGCATTCGGTGTAGCGATAGGCTGCCGGCGGGTCACCGTCGATCGAGCCAAAGTTGCCTTGCCCGTCGATGAGCGGGTAGCGCATGGAAAAATCCTGCGCCATACGCACCAGGGCGTCGTAGGTTGCGGTGTCTCCGTGAGGATGGAACTTGCCGAGGACGTCGCCGACCACGCGCGCGCATTTTACATAGGGCCGATTCCAGACGTTGTTGGACTGGTGTTGTGCGAAAAGGATGCGACGATGGACCGGTTTGAGGCCATCGCGAGCATCAGGAAGTGCTCGGGCAACGATAACGCTCATGGCGTAGTCCATGAACGAAGACTTCATTTCGTCTTCGATCGAAACCGGCA
>JAZDLZ010001000.1:0-7327 GCA_043801535.1 Pseudomonadota bacterium | reverse complement strand
CTTCCGAAGCCACGCCTTCCATCAGGTCACCGTCTGAGCAAAAGCCGAAGACGCGGTAGTCAAGGAGCTCGCGGCCCGTGCGATTCACTACCAGAGCGCCCGTCAATCCCGGCCATTCGTGCCGATCAATTGCGGCGCACTTCCGACCGAGCTCGTCGAGAGCGAGCTCTTTGGCCACGCCCGTGGCGCTTTCACCGGCGCAACCGGAGCCAAGCCCGGCCTTTTCGAGGAAGCCGGCGGCGGCACCATCTTTCTCGACGAAGTCGGCGAGCTGCCCCTGCCGGTGCAAGTCAAGCTCAACCGGGTGCTGCAGGAGCGGGAAATCCGGCGCGTCGGGGACAACGCGCCCACCAGAGTCGACGTCCGCGTCATCGCTGCGACCCATCGCGATCTGAAAGCCGAAGCGCAGGCTGGCCGCTTTCGTGAGGATCTTTTCTATCGCCTGCACGTCTTCCCCGTGCGAATGCCGGCGCTGCGCGAGCGACGCGAGGATATCCCCTTGCTCGCGCAGCACTTCCTCGAAAAGTACGCCCGGGCGTTTCGCCGCGATCTTGGCGGGCTCTCGCCGGAAGCGATCCGCGCTCTCACTGGCTACGCCTGGCCGGGCAACGTGCGCGAGCTAGAGAATGCCGTCGAGCGGGCGGTCGCGGTTGCGTCCGGACCAGTGGTCGACGCTCGCGACCTGCCACCCGAGCTGCAAGACGTCCAGGCAGGTCCCTTGCCAGCCGAGCTGCTCGCCAAGATGCGATACCGCGAGGTCCTCGAGACGGCCCGGGATCGAGTCTCGCGCGAGTATCTCGTAGCGCTCATGCGCGAGCTCGACGGTAACGTCACGCGCGCCGCCGAGCGCGCTGGCGTCGAAAGGGAGAGCCTTCACCGCCTGCTCAGGCGCTACGCGATCCGCTCCGACGACTTCAAGCCGCCAGCCTGAGCTACTGAACAGGTTTTCGATGCGAATCGACGCGAATCTCGCTTCTTCGGGCGCACGGCGCTATTGTCATCGCGATGGCCACGACCAACGAGACGGCAAACGGCAAGAGGATCCTCATCCTTGGTGCAGCAGGCAACACGGGCGCCCGAGTTGCGCGATTCCTGCGCCGGCAGCGACCGCAGACGGGGCTGATCCTCGCCGGTCGTACCGAGGCGCCGCTCTTACGATTGGCCAAGGAGTTGGCTGGCGACGCCGACGACACGGTCGCGCCAGTCGAGGTCCGACGCATCGATGCCTCGGATCCGGCGAGCGTCGAGGCTGGTCTCGACGGCGTTGGCCTCGCGGTTGTCGCCTCCAGTACCTCGGCCTTCGTCGAGACCGTCGTGCGGGCGCTCTGCAAGGCGAGAGTCGATTACATCGATCCGCAGCTCGGTGCGGGAAAGATCGAGCGACTTCGGGCGCTCGCGCCGGAGATCGAGCGCGCCGGGATCTGCGTGATGACCGACGCTGGATTCAGCCCCGGGATGCAGGCGGTGGTTGCCCGCCACGCGGCAAGCCGGGTCGAAAAGCCGCGACACGCCCTCGTCGCCACCGCCGCGTTCATGGATTGGTCGCACGTGGACGGCTCTCCGTCGACGATGGAGGAGGCGGTCGGAGGCTTCGGGAGCGTGCGCCTGCTTTGCTTTCGCCAGGGTGCTTGGGTCAAGGCGCGTCTTGGCGCCGACGGGCAGAGGGTCGGTTTCGGGCCGCCGATCGGCGAGCGCGGCTGCACCCCCCTCTTCGTCGAGGAGCTGCGCGATCTGCCAGTCTCCTTCCCGACGCTCGAGGAGATCCGCCACGTCTCGTGTGGCTTCAACTGGCTGGTGAACTTCTTCGTCATGCCGGTGGTCATGCTCGCCGCGGCCATGAGCTGGCGTGCGTTCACCCGATTGGCGGGAAGGTTGCTGCTGTGGGCGCTCAAGCGCTCCCGCCCTCCGTTTCGCTGCATCGTCCAGGCCGAGGTTACGGGGGAGAAGGACGGGCAGCCGGCCAGTGCCTTCGTCCGGGTGAGCCATGCCGACGGCTACGACATCACCGCCATCCCCGTTGTGGCCGGTATCCTGCAATGGCTCGACGGTAACCTGGCGAGACCGGGTCTTTTCACCCTCGGCAACCTCGTCGAGCCGGTGCGCTATGTCGCTGACATCGAGAAGATGGGAGCAACCGTCGATCTGGGAGGCACCGCCGCGTCGCCGCCATCGTGCTAGCCTTTGATCCATGCCGCCGTTGAAACGTCCCGCCATCTATGCCGATATCCAGGCGCTTCCAGAGAATCTCGTCGGTGAAATCATCGACGACGAGCTGATAGTCACTCCTCGTCCTGCGCTCCGCCACTGCAGGGCTTCGACTGTCCTGACCTACGAGCTCGTTGGTCCATTCCAGCTCGGCCGTGGCGGTCCTGGAGGCTGGTGGATCATCGACGAGCCAGAGCTGCACCTTGGTCGGCAAGTATTGGTACCCGACCTGGCTGGCTGGCGGCGCGAGCGGTTGCCCGTGATCCCGGATGCGGTCTGGCTCGAGCTTGCACCCGACTGGATCTGCGAGGTCTTGTCCCCGTCCACCGAGCGTATCGATCGAAGCCGGAAGCTCAAGCACTACGCCAACCATGGCGTCCCTTGGATCTGGTTCCTCAATCCAGTGGCCAAGACGCTCGAGGTTCTCCAACTGCGCGACGGCGCCTGGATGATCGTTGCCACCCATGGCGAAGACGAGCTCGTCCGGGCCGCGCCGTTCGAGGTCCACGAGCTGGATCTCCGGTCCGTCTGGGGCGATGGGGATGGCGGTTGAGCGGCGGTCGAGCGGCGGTCGAGCCCAGGCGTCGCCACAACATTCTGGGTGTGTCCCGATGAGTCGACGGCGATTGCTCGATCGACGGTGGCCAACCGATTAGGAACTAGCAGGAACAAAGGAAGTGCCACGTCGGAAACGGACGCGAGCCCCTGAACACTCGCGCGCGCGACCGCCTGTTTGAGCGAAAGCCCCGTCGAGACAAGAACCAACCATCTGGGTTTCCGCAACTTCAGCAGTGTCAGCCAGTTACCGGCCTACAGCGATATCAGGGGCAGGGCCATCGTCGTCAGACTGTCCCTCGACGTCCGCGCCCCTGCTGGAGATACTTCGCAGCTGTTCGAGGAAGGCCCCCCTCTGGTGACGGTGGTTGTAGCGGAAGAGAGTGTCCACGATTCCGAGGTGGATGCTGCCGCGCTGCCGTGCGTACTCGACGCACAGGAATCGGTAGTAGCGTTCGACGTTCTTCATGTTCTCCTTGAAGACAACGCGAACGAGCGCGTCGAGGTACTGGTCGGCCCGATCGTCGAAAAGGCGCGACAGGTCTGGCGCCGGACCTCCGGGAATCGGCCGGTAGCGCTGCATGAAGACGTAAGCGCGCGGTAGCGAGCGCAGGAAGGTCAACCGTTCGAGATCCTCGGCGAGCGAGGAGTTGTAGCCGTACATGCAGACGAATTCTACGTGGTCTGCCGGGGTCACGCGCAGCAGTTGGTAGCGCCGCCGGAGTGCATCGAGACCACGGCAGTCGTTGAGGCTGAAGTGATAGACTCGCCTCTGGAAGACGAGGTTCGAGCAGTGTAGGCGGCGCAGGAGCTCGGCGTGCTCGGCTGTCATCCGCCGCAGGTCCAGCGTCTGATTGAAATTGACGGCTAGCCGACGCCGAACCATCTGCTCGAGGAGGTCGGTTGCCCGGGGAAAAGCCAGGAGGTTGTCGTCGAGAAGGATGAGCTTCTTGCGCTGCGAGCCCTGCAGGAGCATGTCGAGGTCGGCGACCTGGCGTGTCGACCCCTCTTTGACTGGCACGACGCAGAAGGGGCAGCGTCCAGGGCAACCGCGGGTCAGGAAGCCGATCGCGCGGTCGTCGAGGGCCGGATAGATGGAGTAGTCCGGTGCGAGCGCCTCGACTTCGGCGCCGAGACGCAGCTTCAGGTCCACGCCCGAACCGCCCAAGACCAGGCGTGCGCCGTGCTGCTTTTTCAGCAGATCGACTCGGCGCAGTGAAGACGGAAGGTTGAACACGCAGCTTGCATATGCGACGCCTGCCTGCTCCGCTCCTTGTCCACCCAGGCAAAGCTCTACTCGGTGACCACTCGCCTTGAGATGCCTGGAGAGCTGCATCAGGGCGAAGTTGGGCAAGGTGCCGTCTACTTGAATGAGCGCAACGCTCCCGCGAGGGATGCACGCGCGCCTCGGAAGGATGCGGACGGGATGACAGGGAGGCGGTCGGACCTGCTCGGTGACCGGTCCTGAGAGGTGCGCCTCCAGCAGAGAGCGCGGATTCTCCTGCTTCGATGCATTCCCGAGAGTCATGACGAACTGTCCGTAAGGAAGGAGAGTGTCGAGCGCAAAGAGGAATCGGCGCAGGCGATGGCTCGCGCAGTAGCAGTCGGGTCTGTCGAGGAGTATCACGGCTGATTGCTGGAAAGGGCTCTCGCACCGGGGAAAGGCGTCGAAGGCGTGGCGGGCAATGTCGACCACGACGCTCGTGGCACGGCGCTCCCACGCGCACAAGGACTCCCATCCCCGATCGAACGGGAACCCGCGACTCGTCCATTGCGAAGGATGCAGCAGCTCGGGGACGAGGGTGCGGGCACGACCGGCGGCGGGTGCGGCAGGTTCGACCAGGTCCGCCAGCGCGCGGCAGAGACGTTCGAGGAAGTGTCGTTGGCGGGACGCTCCGACACTATGCACCTTGGCGCTGATTCGTTCGAGAAAGGCTACGGGATCGGTCAAGCGCGAGCTCGGATCGAGAAGCGAAGAGATGCGTCGGTAAGGATACTCCGTGTCCGAGAAGTCGAACGAGTGCTCGACGGCAGGTCGAGGATTGCGGCCGTAGGCGACCACGAGGTTGCCGAGCGGAGTCGAGGTCGGGGCGCGACCGCCCGCTCCTTCACGTTGTTTCCAGACTCCGTCGCAGAGGTGTCTGTGGCCTTCAATGAATCCAGCGGTACCTTGATCTCGACCCTGCCGCAGGCAGCAGAAGTCTGTGCGCAGCAGAGCGGCGCTCCGGTCGAATATTTCGACAAGGCGCGGCCCGACAAGGTGGGCGATCCGGCCGGGGGCAATGCTGGCGGCAATGGCAACGAGCAGTCTCGTCCCCGCGCGTCCTGCCGGGACCACCGTCCATTTGCGCAGTGTCGTGCTTGATCGAAAGTCCAAGGAGAAGTCCCACCCCTTGGAGACGCCCTCGAGGTGGAAGCGAACAAGATGCATCTATCGGGGGGTCATGCCAGGCGGCGAAGGACGGCCTTGTGGAGCTCCCAGAATCGGGCGACGGAGGGGATGTTGAGCCGCTCGCCTGGAGCGTGTACTCCTTCCATGGTGGGTCCGTACGAGATCATGTCCACTTTGCCGCCGATCTTTTCGCCGATGATGCCGCACTCGAGCCCGGCGTGGATTGCCGTCACTTTCGGCTCTTGGCCGCGAAGCTCGCGGTAGGTTTCGCGGCAGATCTTGAGGAGCGGCGATGCCATTTCCGGCTTCCAGCCGGGATAGGCATTGACTTCGGTATAGGTTCCGCCTGCCAGCATTACTGCCGCGGCGATCTGATCGAGCACTGCCCGGAGGGCAGGGGCAACCGAGGATCGGCTCGAGGAGGTAATCAGAATCCGCTCTCCATCGGTGCGGATGACTGCGAGGTTTGTCGAGGTCTCGGGCATGCCCTGGATGTCTCGGCTCATGGTGATGACACCGTGCGGGAGCGCGGCCAGAAGCCTTACCAGCCTTAGCGAAGTCTCGGCGCTCGCGGCTCGAGCGGGCGCGTCGGCGTGGTCGACGTTGATGGCGAGCTCTGGATCGATGGACTTGATTTCTTCGAGCACATCGTCCTTGACCGCGCCGGCGATCGTCTTGGCCTCGGCAGCAAAGGCGCTCGGCACCAGCACCAGTGCCGCGGCTTCTCGCGGAATGGCATTGTGCTTGTTGCCGCCCTCGACGGAGTGGATGAGAAGAGGCTGTTTCTCGAGCCAGCGGGTGAGCACTCGCGCCAGGGTCTTGAGGGAATTACCACGGTTCTCGTTGATGCACAGACCGCTGTGTCCTCCTTTGAGACCGGTTACCTCGAGGCGCAGGGCAGAATAGCCGGCTGGCACCGCGGTTAGCTGGGCGGCCGGGAAGGCAATCTCCGTCGTGCAGCCGCCAGCGCAGCCAACGAACATGGTGTCGTCTTCTTCCGAATCCAGGTTGATGAGAGCACGGCCGGAAAGGAGCTTGCCGTCGAGGTTCGAGGCGCCAGTCAACGCTGTCTCTTCGTCGATAGTGAAGAGGAGATCGAGGGGACCGTGAACCGCGTCGGGTGCGTCGGCGCTCGCCATCATCGCTGCCACGCCGATGCCATTGTCTGCCCCGAGAGTAGTCCGCTCGGCAACCACCCAATCGCCCTTGATGACGACCTGGATGGGATCCTTGAGAAAGTCGAAGGTCGTTGTCTTGTCTTTCTCGGCCACCATGTCGACGTGGCCTTGCAGGATGGTTGGCTTGGCGTTCTCATGGCCGGCGGTGGCAGGAATGCGGACCACCAAGTTGCCGACCTGGTCTTGGCGGGTTTCCCAGCCGTTGGCCTGCGCCCATTTCTTGATATGGGCAATGACTCTTTCCTCGTGCTTCGAAGGGCGAGGAATGGAGAGAAGCTGCTCGAAATGAGTCCATATCGTCTTTGGCTCGAAATCGCAGAATGGGCTGGACATGAGGTCTCCTTTGGCGTTGTCGGTTGGCTGGCCGTGCTCGAGGCTGCCAGTCAGGAATCAGGCTATTGCGCTGGGGGGCGCAGGCTCGTCGGCAGAACCGGCGCTCCCGAGCGGTTTGTAGATGAGCAGGATGGCGAGCCCGATCATCACCAACGGAGCGACCACGCCGGCACCGCTCCAACTGATGGTTGGGAATGGTTTGTCAGTAAAGAACACGATTGCCGCAATGACCAGGCCCATCAATGCCTCGCCGGCAATTAGACCGGAAGCAACCAGCACGCCGGTATTCTCGACCCGCGCATGCTGGGCACCATTCAGGGACTGCCTCTTGGCAAAGCTGTCGGTGAGCCAGCGAATGATGCCGCCAACGAAGATGGCGAAAGTCGTCTCGACTGGCAGGTACATGCCGACCGAGACGAGCATCGGGCTTCGTACTTTGACCATGACCATGGCGAGACCCATGAGGATTCCGACGACAACGAGAGGCCAAGCCATCTGGCCGGCAACGATGCCCGAGGACAAGCTGGCCATCAAGCCTGCTTGGGGTGCTGGCAGAGCCGGGTCGCCGAAACCGATCCCACCGCCGGTGATGTTGGCTCGGTGAAGAATCAGCAGGGGGAAGAACATCACTGCTCCGGATACCAGGATGCCCAGGATGTCGCCT
>JAZDLZ010000990.1:0-6103 GCA_043801535.1 Pseudomonadota bacterium | reverse complement strand
CGGAGGGGGAGGCTCGAGCGCGCCAGCCTCGGGCCGCCTCCTGCTGGCAACGGCAGAGCCGAGCGCCAGGAAGCGCTCGGGTCGCGGGATTCCGTAGTAGCGCTCGAGATAGTAGTAGAGGACCGCTTCCGGCGCTACTCGCGGGATCACTCGATGGCCGGTGAAAGCCGATAGCTCGTCGAGCGCGAGCAGATCGTGGGGATCGCGCATCGCGACAATCAGCTCGCGATCCTGAACGATCAGAGGCAGACACAAGAAGCGCTCGGCGATTTCGGTGTTGAGAAGACGCACTGCTGCGCGTTTTGCCCGCTCGAGGGCTGCCCGGCTCGCGATGGGAATCCCGAGCTCCAAGCCGAGGTAGACGGTCAGAGTGTCTGGATCGATGAGACGGAGCTCGATCAAGACAGTACCGAGCCGCCCGCCAAAACGAGACTGGTGGGCGATTACCGTGTCCAGTTGAGCCCGAGTGACCCGGCCATCCCTCAGCAGTAGCGCACCAAGCTTCATTGCACGGGGAAGGTAGCCCAGCACGGCTCGCGCTGCAACCAAACGGTTTTTGTTCACACCCGTTTTCGGGGATGGACGATCGAGTGGCTCGCTTGCTTGCCTGTCCGTGGTGGATTCGGCAATTCGTTGATCTTTCAAGATTTTTTCAGACAAAGGCGCTGATGGCTCCGCGATCGGCTCAGAAGCTTGCCGTTTTCCTGGCAGCGTCGGGAACGCCGCCAGCGCCCGTCGAATCAGCCATTCTGCTGGCCGCCGGAAGGCCGGCTCGGGCGCGCGGGAATCCAACGAGATTTCTTTATTTTTGCGTAGTTACGAGATGCAGCCGGACTTGGCGCGGACGCTGCAATGCCAGTCGGCGCCGTGCAATTCTCCAAGTTCAACCTCTACCTGGCCGACTATCCCGAACCTGGAGACACCCTCGTCTACAACGCCTTCTCGGGTGGCTCGGTCGTGTTCGACCATCCCACGCTGGCCGCGCTGCGGAGCATCGACAAGAGCAACAGCTCCAGCGAGGCTGCGCGAGCACTGGCCGACCCGGAGCTTCTCGACGAATCGGTTGGAGTACTGACTCCCAGCCATCAAGCGGAAGAGAAGGCCTTTCGCTCCTGGTATCAGGAGAGCCGTTCCAGCTCCGAAGAGCTGGTCGCGGTCGTCTCGGTCACCTTCGCCTGCAATCTCGCCTGCACCTACTGCTGCGAGCACACGGTTCTCAACGGCAAGGCAATGACCAACGAGACTGGCCAGGCCACCGCTGCCTGGCTGGCATCTCGAGCGCTCGAGATTGGCGCCAGGCGAATCCGTCTCGAGCTCACTGGCGGTGAGCCGCTGCTCCAGCCCTGGCGAGTGGTGCAGGTGGCAGCAGAGCTGCGGCAAAGGCTGGCCGGCACTGGCATCGAGCTCGGAGTCGGCCTCATCACCAACGGAGTGCTGCTCAAGCCGGAGCTCGTCGACACGCTCCTTCCACTCGGACTGGTACACGCGCAAGTGACGCTCGACGGGGACGAGACAACTCATCCCATCACTCGGCGCTCCCGCATCGGCAACGAGAACACCTTTCCGGCGATTCTCCGCAATCTCCGCTACGCCGCCTCGAAACTGAACGTGACCGTTCGCGGCAACTATCAACCCAACACCCTGTCCGGCTTTGTGCCGCTCCTGGCCAAGCTGACCGACATTGGCGTGCGTCCCGGCTCTCGCGTGTCCTTTCGTCCGGCGCTCAGCAATGCCGGCTCTCCCATCGACTCTGGCTGTGCCAGGAACTGGAGCGAGGCCACGCCGAAGGCGATGATCGGGCTTGCCGACGCAGTCTGGCGAGCAGGGTTCGATCCGGGCGACCTGATGGTGCTCGGGCCGTGCATGCTCCAGCAGTATCACGCCTATTCTGTCGATCCGGAAGGCAGCATCTATCTTTGCCCGGGCTTCCTCGGTCGTCGTGACTGGTCGATCGGCCACGTCACCACCGGGTTGAGCCCTCGCTATGACGAGCTCTTGGCGGTCGACGTGTTCGCCGAGTGCGGCGACTGCGCACACCGGCCGAGCTGCGGTGGTGGCTGCCAGGCCAACGCCTGGCTTCGCACTGGCCGACCAGCAGGAATGGTCTGCGAGCGAGGCTACTTCGAGACCTGTCAAGCCGAGCTCATGACTCGCAAGTATGCGCTGGCAACCGCTGCCAGCGTCGAGGAAGCGCTGGCGATGGTACCGCCGCTGGCGCTGCCGAGCAGTTGTTAGGGAGCCAGTGCCTCGAGGGCGCTGGCGTGTTTGAACGCAACAAAGCAACCGCAAACCACAGGAGGAAGGACCATGAAGAAGATCGTCAAAGGAACCCGCAAGCAGAATAGTACTTGGCCGTGTTCGCCGACGTGGTTCTAGTAATGTAGAATGCCGGGGTGCTTGCCCGGCTCTGGCTGTTCGCTATTGCTCTTGTCTCTGCTTGTCAAGCTGGCGACAAAAGCAATGGCCAGCAGTCACTAGAGACCAGGGTCAGCACTCACTATGGGCTGGTGCCAATGACCTGCGGAGTGGAGAGCACCATGACTGCCACTCTGGGGGAGCTGGTCTACCAGCCGCTCGATACGGAGTTCGCCGAGATTAGTCGATCGGGAAAGGAGATCGTCTTGGTCTTGCGACCAGGATCGAAACGCAGCGCTGCCGAATTGACTGGCCTGCTTTGCCATCCAGCGTTGGTCCGGTCCTCGCCTGCCGAGGACCGGATCGCGGTCGAGTTGGCCAGCGAAGAAGCAGCCAAGACCATCACGCTCTCCTTCCCGATGCTCACAACTGGTCTATACATCCAAGAATCATTCCAGACCGACGAGTTGGTGCTGCGCCGGGTGGCGCCGGGGAACGGACCGTTGCGCATCATTGCCCGTTCAATGCCCACCGAAGAAGAGGAATGGCGCCGCTTCCTGGCCCGCGAGGTGGACGTGCTGCCCTACGCTTCTCCCAGTCACCTGCGCTACCTGAGAGAAGTACCAAGCGTGCGGGTAATGCCAGTGGCAAAACGGCCACGGATAGATTTTTTCTTTCGCGTACGAGACTCGGTACTGGCCGATCTCTCTCTAAGGCAGGCAATAGCCCTTGCCTTGCGGCGCCAGCCTCTGGCCAAGATGGTGGTCGGGGATCCCAGCGCCGCAGTGGTCGTCCAGGAAGACCTGGCACTCGCCCGGCAGCTTCTCGCCAGCCGCAGGATTGACCCCGCTCAGCCGCTGCGTCTCCGGATCCTGGTTCATCAGGGATCGAGCGATCTAGTACGGGCAGCTCTAGTGATTCAGCAACAACTGGCGCTGGTGGGACTGGAAGTGACCATCGAAGCGCTCGACACTGCTCCCTACATACACCGCATCAACGAAGGCAGATTCGAGTTGCTGTTGCACTATGGCGCCGTCGGGCCACGTCTGGCGGTTTTCCGGAGTAATGACAAACGCAACCTCTGCGGCTACGCCAACCCAGCCTTCGACGCTGCCCTTGACGCTGGTGACGAGGACCGGGCCGCCGCTATCCTTGCCCAAGATGCAGCAGTAGCACCCCTCTACCATATCGAGGCCGCGGCGGCCCTCGATCGTTCTCTCTGCGCCGACTCCCCACAATCAGTGAGCGATTTGAGCTGGCTGGCGACAATCCACCGCTGTCCGTTCCCCCAGAAACCGGGTGAGCGTGAAGTCCAACAGTAAGGAATCTTCTCGCTTTGCCCAATTCTGGGTAAGATGGCGCCCGCTCTTCGTTCGCCTGTCAGGCTGGGGAATACACCGGATGAGAATCCGCTACTACGGCATCATGCTCCTCATAGTAGTGGGCGTCTTGCCGTTAGCAACGGCCGGGCTGCTCATGGTTCGTCGCGCAGAACGTACTGCCCTGGCCGAGGTTCTCCAGGGAAATCAACGCATTGCCGTCAGGGCAGCCGGACGCCTGAACGCCTTCGTCGAAGCAGAAGTAGCGATGCTCCGGACGGTTGGCGCGGCGCTGGCGCCCACGGTTGGCAACACTCCCAAACAGGCCGAGCGGGTTGTCAAGAACTACGTGCTCTCCTTCCCCCACCTGCGGGAGTTGAGCGTGGTTGGGCTGGAGCCGACCTGTCACGAGATCGCCACTTCGCGAGTAGATGGCGCTCCCCGCGACCGCTGCGGGGAAGCAGCAGTGGACAAGGCATTGGCTGGCACTACCTATCTGGGCGAAGTCGCGCTCTCCAATGATTTTGCCCCGCTCATGACGATCGCGGTTCCCCTCGAGCAAGGCGGCGAGCTAGTTGGCGCCGCAGTGGCGACAGTAGACATGGTTGGAATCTGGAAGGCCGTCAAAGAGATTCGCGTCGGCGACCGTGGCTACGCCCGGCTGGTGACCAGCGACGACACCCTGCTCGCCCACGGCGATCCCGAAGAACGGCGCCGCGTCTTCCTGTGCGAAAAGGACCCGTTCGCATCATCGGTACGCGGCTCGAGCTCGGGGGCACGCTATCGCAACAGCCAAGACGAAGAGGTGGTTTCCGTGTCGGCGGACGTGGCTGGAGTGGGCTGGACCTTGATCGTCGAGGAGCCCGTGGCCGAGGCTTACCGGGCGGCGACGGTGATGAAGAAAGACCTCTTCGTGGTCGTCGGCCTTGCTCTTGTCTTGACTGTCGGTCTCGGCATCGTCATCGGCAACGCTCCGGTGCGTGCGATCGAAGCAGTGCGCTCGCACGCTGGCGAGCTTGCCAGGGGCAACTTGGCAGCAAAGATCGTCTTGCCGCCGCTCAACGAGCTTCGTGCTCTCGCCGACACTCTGAACGCCATGGGAGAAGAGCTTGCTCGACTCCAAGAAAGCATCAAAGCGCAGGAGCGGCTCTCGACCTTTGCCCAGGTAGCGGCAGGGCTGGCTCACGATCTCCAGTCGCCAATCGAGAGCGTGCGCGGTGCCTGCGAGATGACGCTGCGCTCTCCCGAGGACGATCGTGCGGCGATTCTGCTGCAAGCCGCAGTGCAGTCTCACCTGCCGCGATTGCACCGCTACATCCGCGACCTGCGACGCCTCGCTCACGGCGGCAGGATTCCGCTCGAGTTCAGCGAGATCGATCCCCGAGCTCTCGTCGATCGAATCGTTGCCGAGGCGAACACCAACGCCAAGTGGCAGGGTGTCACCTTTTCTGCCAGCGGCAAGGTCGAGGCAATCCTGGCTGACGAATCGCTGCTCGTGCGCGCGGTCTCCAACTTGGTTTCCAATGCCGGCGACGCCTGCATTTCTCGCTGGCCGCCACAGGGTGTCGTGGTGGTCGAGGTCGCCGAGGTAGGGGCTGCCTTCGGAGCCAGCGCGGCTCGCGATTCTGGGGCTGCCGCCAATCACGACAACGCCAGCGACCTCGGCGGCTTCGACACCGGCATCGTCATCTCGATCCAAGACAACGGCGTCGGCATTCCGTCCGAACGTCTCACGCGAATCCTTGCCAACGATTTTCAGTCGACCAAACGGCAAACGGGCGTTGGTCTGGGATTGGGAGTCGCCAGACACGTGGTTTCTGCTCACGACGGGACGCTCACCGCCGAAAGCACGGAGGGAAAGGGCAGCACTTTCAGCATCACGCTACCGCGCCGACGCCTCAATCGAGCTCTCGGAGCAGCAGCATGAGCAGCGACGAATCGCACGACACCAACACCGGCATGGAGGAAACGAACATGGATTCTTCGAGTCCTTCGAGTCCTTCGACTCCCTCGAGCGCACCGAGCGAGACATGCGAAACCGGCGAAACCGAAGTTACCGGCGAAACCGGCGAAAAAAGGCAGCGACTGCGCGTGCTTTGCGAGAACGTGACGGAGACCAAAGAAGGGAAGCTGCTCATCCGCATATGCGAGAGGAGCTATGTGGTGGGACGGGAGAAGACGCCGCGGTACTGCCTTGTGCTCAAGGTCGTCAATCAGCCTGGCGAGTACGCGGTCGTCGACGCGCCGGACAGGGATGCGCTGACCGCCATGTACAACGATGCAGTCATTGCCTTTGCCGCCTCGGTGGCCTTGCGCCGCGCCGCTGGCAGGTGCGGCCCTCGCTCTCGCAAATGCGAGGACATCCCGCTGGCCGAAATCGAGTAGCCTGCCCCCAAAACGGGGTGTGAACAAAAGCCGTTGGTTGTGCT
>JAZDLZ010000454.1:0-4540 GCA_043801535.1 Pseudomonadota bacterium | reverse complement strand
GCCGCCCCCCGTCGGAGGAGACCTCCGACGGGTCCTCCCTCTCCGAGGAGGGGAACCGCGGCGCGTCATCTCCCGGGCGATCACCAAACTGGTGCAGCGCCGCGACTCGCTCTGCGCGGCGAAGCCGCGCTGCGCTCGTGGTCACTATCGCCGTTTTAGGGCTGCTCGTCGCCGAAGAAGCTCTGGCTGGAGGTCCGTCCTATCAGGTGCAATTCGCCTACCGGCGCGAGGCTGGAGCCGACTCCTGCCCGACCGGAGACGAAGTGCGCGTGGCAGTAGCCGAGATACTTGGATACGAACCGTTCGTAGAGGACGGAGTTGCCAGACGCGCCATCGAGTGCGTCATGACTCCAAGACGGCACGGCTTCAGGGCGATCATCAGGCTACGTAGCGTCGAGAGGGTGGTGATCGGAGAGCGCGCGCTCAACTCCACCAGCTCGAGCTGCCGGGAGCTCGCTGCGGCAACCGCCTTTGCGCTGGCGCTGGCCATCGATCCAATGGCTTCTCCGAATGTCGACACGGCGACCCACTCCGATCGGCGCCGGGCTTCTTCGGCGAGCGAGGGTGACAGCGAGAATGGGCAGACAGGGCGGCAGGCCGTAGATTCTATGGCAGGGAGTATTCCACAAGAGGAGCCAGTAGAGGCGGTGGCGGGTGGATCTGACTCGTCATCTACGCAGCAGAGCACGGCTGCCGGCGAACCAGCCCGGCCAGGACCGCGGCCGAAGCGGCGGGGAACGCAATGGCAGAACGACGAGCGACCGCAGTGGTACCGGCGACTCCTCGCCAGTCGCCCGTATGGTGCGGCAGGCACGAGATTCGGCCTCGCCGAAGGCAGAGTGGTGCCAGCGCTTGCTTTCGATCTCGGGTTGCGCTCGAAGACTGCCTCGCTGGGCGTCGACTTCCAGCTCGGTCTGCCGCTGACCTTCTCTTTTCTCGACGGGGAAGTCAGCATTTCCACGACCGCCGTGGCGCTGGTGCCATGCTACCACCGTGGCTGGCTCGCGGGATGCGGCATGCTGGCCAGAGGTCGTTTCGTCGTTTCCACGACCGGCTATGACTCGAATGGCGATGGCGTGGTCGTGCGAACGACGGCTGTCGGAGGAAGATTGGCCGGCGAAGCTCACGCCGGAGGAGGGCTCTTCATGCGACTGCATGCCGACTTGCTGGTTACGACCTCGGGAACCCGGCTCTGGCTTGGAATCGGCGAAGACAGGCTATTGCTATGGGATATGCCAATGGTAGTGGCCACGGTGGGTTGGTCAGTCGCCAAGAGGTGGTAGGGAGCACGGCAGGCAGTATTGCCGTAAGGAAATGGCTAGAGTACGAGCCGAGAAAAGTGACATGCTGTCGTGACGGAAACGCCTGCATGGCGCCAATCCAGGAATAGTGGGATGTGAAACGTTGCTCCGGAGAGATGCGGCAGTGCTGACGCCGGCGGCGTTGCCTGATTTTACGGTCTTGTATCAGGAGCAGTTTGCCTACGCCTTTCGGACCTTGCGACGGCTAGGGGTACATCCGAACGACCTCGAGGACTTGGCTCACGAGGTATTTGTCGTGGTTTATCGACGGCTTGCAGACTACGATGCGACCCGCCCGATTCGCGGCTGGCTCTTTGGCATCGCCTATCGGGTGGCAGCGGAGTATCACCGTCGGGGCCGGGGCCGGCGCAGGAACACGATGCCAATGGACGACGTGGTCGACGACAAGCCGACACCAGACGCCCAACTCGTGCTCTCGGAAGAGCGTGCCCTGGTCATCAGGGCGCTCGAAGCGCTCGATCTCGACAAGCGGGCGGTGTTTGTCATGCACGACATCGATGGCCAGTCGGCCCCCGAGATTGCCGCAACCCTGGCAATCCCGTTGAACACGGTTTACTCGCGCCTTCGGTTGGCGAGGGCGAAGTTCGAAGCGGCGGTACGTGCCGTTGCCTGCGGGCACCCCGCCGGTGGAAAGGACGTTCAATGAAGACTGTGCTCCCAGGAAAACTGCGGCCAGAGGTGGCACAGCTCCTGGCGGCGGAACGTGACGTGCTAGACCCCGCCCAGGAGGCAAGGGAGCGGGTGCGGGCTCGGCTCGAGGCAACTCTTGGCATCACTGTCGCCGCCGGCATCGCTGGCAGTGCCGCTGGCGCTGCGGCCGCAACTGCAACTGCAACCACAACCGCAACCGCAACCGGGGCAGGAGGAGGTGCCGGCGCTGCGACTGCTGCGACTGCTGGTGTTGGCGCTGGCGCGGCTGCCGGCGCGGCGGTGGTCGCTGGTCATGGCGCAGGCGTCGTGTTTGCCGCCAGCATTGTCAAGCCAGTGCTGGTTGCGGTCGCCTCTTTCTTCGTTGCTACCGCGGGTAGCGCCATTGTGACAGAGCACTGGATCCTTCCGAGCAGCGCACCCGACTCACGACAACCGGAGGCATCCTCTTCGCCAGGCACGAACGTCAGGCGGAGGCTGCAGTCCGGGCTGCCGGCAGTGTCGCCGCTCGAGCCGGACACCAGTACAACCGATGTAGTGCCGTTGCCGTCACCGCTGCCGCCGCGTCTCTCGGAACCCCCGCCGGGGTCGCCGCCGGAGTCGCCGCCGTCGGAGTCGCCGCCGGGGTCGCCGCCGCTGGCGCCGTCGATTTCGGGTTCGGCGCACGAGCCAGCGTCCATGGCGCGGCCACTGCTGCAGCCGCAGCCAGACCCGACCGGGCGAGACAGGAGACGGCCGCCGAGCGCGACCGGTCAAGCTGGCGGACGCGAGCACGACTCGCTCGCCGCGGAACGGGCGATTCTCGGACAGGCTCGCAGCTTTTTGGCGCAAGGAAAGCCAATGGCGGCAATCAAAGCGGCGGCCCGACATGCCCAGCGTTTCAGGGCAGGACAGCTAACCGAGGAGCGGGAAGCTCTGTCGATTCAGGCTCTGATTGCAGCAGGTCGAAGCGAGGCTGCGATTGATCGGGCGAACAGCTTCCGCCAGCGCTTTCCCCGTAGCATTCTGCTTCCCGTCGTCGAGCAGGCTATTTCCGGCATCCCAAAGACGGCGACAAAGCATGGCGCGCCCGCATCGCCATAGCCTGGCGCGGCTCGCCACGCCTTTGGGGCTCCTGGAATTTCTGGCGCTTCTTCCGCCGGTGGTGCTGGGAAGCTGTGTTGGCGACATGACCGTAGCCTCCGTCGATCACAACCGTGCCCCCGGAGCTGCAAGCGAGCTGGACATCCTCGTGGTCGTCGACAACAGCAGTCCGGCAGGAACGCCACAGCATCTGCTGGCTAGCGAGCTGGCGGCGTTCGTCGCTGCCCTCGATTGCGCGTCTGGTGGCGTGCCGAGCATCCATCTTGGCGTCGTTTCGACCGACTTGGGCGATGGCGAGCAGGGGAATCCAGGGTGCTTCGACGACGGAGACGGGGGTCGCCTCCAGGACACGCCTAGACTGCCAGGGTGCTCGACGCTCGACGAACCCTATCTCATCGATCGTGACGACGGAAACGGTGGCCGAGACCGCAACTTCGAGGGTCGCCTCGAGGATGCCCTGGCCTGCATCGCTACTCTCGGCTCCGGTGGATGCGCGGTTGCCCAGCCTTTGGAGGCGATGGCTCGGGCGTTGCGAATCGAGAGCTCCCAAGACGCCGGCTTCCTGCGCGACGAAGCGTATTTGGCGGTCATCTTCGTAACTGGCAGGGACGATTGCTCGGCGGCAGACACGCAAGCATTTGCCCCGCGCGGGCGTACTGGCAGCGGGGTTGTCGACTTTCATTGTGCCGAGGCAGGACTGGTCTGCGGTGAAAACGAGATTCCCAGCCAGGCCGGCACCTATCATGATTGCAGGCCGCGCGATGG
Source organism: Pseudomonadota bacterium (assembly GCA_043801535.1). Taxonomy (GTDB): domain Bacteria; phylum Myxococcota_A; class Polyangia; order Haliangiales; family SHYZ01; genus JAZDLZ01. Next base: position 722 of record JAZDLZ010000454.1, on the reverse strand, counting down.
CTGCTTCTTGCACCATCCCGAGGGCTACGTGAACCTCCTGCTCGGCCTGAAACCAGACCTCAGCATGCTAGTGGTCGGGTTGATTACCGGTCCGCCAGCACCGCTGACAATCGAGCTGGATTCCGCCAACGAACCAGTAGCATTGCCGGCTTGCACCGGTAGTGCTAGCCGCGCCTTTGCATCGCCTCGGCTCGACTACTTCGGACGGAAATTCCCCAATTCCTTCGTCGCATCGATTTGCGCAGGGAATGCGGGTGCATCGCTGGCGGAGATGGCAGCAACGTTTTGCGACGGAATCGCCCAAAACCTGCCGAGTCACCCCGTCGGGGGGCGCGGTTGCCGGGCGGTCCCTGCCGCTGCCGTGCCGCAGGTGGGGCAGCAGCACAGCGCAGCGCTGCTCGTCGTGCTCGTCGTTGCCGTTCGGTTTTTTCTTTTCGAGCGTCGATGCCGTGACGGAAAAGGCTTCGTCCCGCCAATACGAGAATAGAAGGCAGCTTTTCACTGGCCTAGAGGAGGATACATGGCATCCCTCTGCGACGGCATTGCTGGTCCGAGCTCTGCGCCAACGACCGAGACGATTGGACTATGTCGGCTGGTCGAAATTATCTTGCCATCTAGAACACGATCCATCGCGGCTGGCTGCGTTGCTCGTCGGTTACATACAGAGAGTATGCGCCCTCCTCGCGCCTTGCCCGCCGCGCGCCTCGTGTCCCATCTTGGCA
>JAZDLZ010000978.1:0-2153 GCA_043801535.1 Pseudomonadota bacterium | reverse complement strand
TTTCCGACGATCCTCCTCATCACCACGCTCTACCGGCTTGCGCTCAACGTGAGCTCGACCAGGCTCATCCTCTTGCAGGCCGACGCAGGAGAGGTGATTCGTTCTTTTGGCGAATTCGTTGTCCAGGGAAACTTCGTGGTGGGAGCAGTGATGTTCCTCATCCTTACGCTCATTCAGTTCATCGTCATATCGAAGGGATCGGAGAGAGTAGCGGAGGTCGCAGCACGCTTTACCCTCGACGCCATGCCGGGCAAGCAGATGGCCATCGACGCCGACCTCCGCTCCGGGCACATCAATCAAGAAGAAGCACGGAGGATGCGGTCGCTCCTGCAACGCGAATCGCAACTCTACGGATCGATGGACGGGGCAATGAAGTTCGTCAAGGGCGACGCGGTAGCCGGTATCCTGATTACCGTCATCAACGTCGTCGGTGGGCTAGTGATCGGCGTGGTCATGAAAGGCATGGCGGCGGGCGAAGCATTCAAGTTGTATTCGATTCTCACCATTGGCGACGGGCTAGTCTCGCAAATTCCAGCGTTGCTCATCTCCACCGCCGCGGGTCTGGTCGTGACCAGAGTTGCCAGCGAGGAGGAAGGAGCTCACCTGGGTCAAGACATCGGCGGACAGCTACTCGCTCAACCGAAGGCCATCAAGATGGCCGGCGTGTTGCTCATCGCGCTGGCATTGGTGCCAGGGTTGCCCACAGTTCCGTTCCTGGTGCTGGGCCTGGCCAGCGGAGCCGTGGCCTGGTCTCTCGAACGCCGAGGAGGACCTTCCGAGTCGAGCGCCGTCAGGCAAGCAGGAGACCGTCGTGCGTCCGGCCGAAACGAGCAAGGTCGGGCGCAAGCGCTGCCGTGCGGTGGAAGCGAGGACACGCTCGAGGCGCTGGCGCCAGTGGCACTCGAGGTGGCGGAGGATCTCGCCAACGCTACGGGAGTCGAGCCTGCTGGTGGCGTCTTCATCACCGCCACGGTACCCGGTCTTCGCCGGAGCCTGTACTCTGACCTCGGCGTGGTGCTACCGCCGGTAAAGGTCCGGCGCGTCCGCAGCGCCAGTGCGGGATTCTGGTGTATGAGGCTTACCGAAATCCCCATCGCGGAGGGCGTCATTCCGATCGACAGACTGCTGGCAGCGGAGACTCCCGAACGTCTCGAGGTCCTCGGCATCACGGCAACCGCGCCGGCAAGCCATCCCACCACGAATCTGCCAGCAGCTTGGGTCGGGAGCGATCAGGCTGCCACTCTCAAGCAAGCAGGGATTCCAGCCATCGACCCGCCAGGAGTGCTTGCTCGAATCGTTGCCGCTGTCTTGCGCCGACACGCCCACGAGCTCGTCGGAATCCAGGAGACGCAATCACTGCTTCGCCAGCTCGACAGCGCCTACCCGACTCTAGTCCAAGAGGTCGTTCCCAAGATCGTCTCCACCCCGCTCTTGGCCGACGTGCTACGGAGACTAGTCGAGGAACAGGTTTCTATCCGCAACCTGCGCGCCATCCTGGGCGCCTTGGCCGACTGGGGAAGAGCGGAAAAGGACCCTGTTCTCTTGACCGAATATGTCCGTGCAGCGCTGAAACGCCAGATCACTTTTCGCTATTCCCTCGGAGCCTCGACCTTGGCGGTCTTTCTCCTCGACCCCCAGATCGAAGACGCAATCCGCGGCGCAATCACCAAGACTCAAACCGGGAGCTACCTCGCATTGGAGCCCGAGCTCAGTCGGGATATTCTCCGCGCCATCCGTCGCGCGCTTTCCGAGCGGATGGCAAGCCAGCGTCCGCCAGTCATCCTTACCAGCATGGAAATCAGGCGCTTCGTAAGACGACTCGTGGAAATCGAGCACCGCGATGTCGGAGTGCTCTCCTATCAGGAGCTGGTGCCCGACCTGAACGTCCAGCCTGTTGGCAGGATTGCGGTCGACTAGCCCGGCACCCCGGCACCCCGGCACCCCGGCCGCCCCGGCACCCCGGTGCGTGCGGGTGTGAACAAAAGCCGTTGGTCGTGCTGTTCCCGGTCCCCTGTTCCTAGTCCCTAGTTCCTTGTTCCATTCCTCTTTCGAGGTGCTATTCTCGCCGCAGCAATCGGCGGCGCGACGGTGACATGGCACTCCAATGAATGGCCGAATTGAACAAGGAACTAGGAGCAGAGGACCAAAGACCG
>JAZDLZ010000965.1:0-4983 GCA_043801535.1 Pseudomonadota bacterium | reverse complement strand
CAGATTGCGCGACTTTCCCGAATGGCGCATCCTCGTCGCCGCTGATCATCCGACCCCGGTCTCGACCAAGGCGCACTCGCCAGTGCCGCCGCTGTTTGCCTTTGCTGGCACTGGCATCCCTGGCGTCGAGCAGCGCCCCTTTACCGAGAAGGACGCGGAGGTAGGGATGTGGGTCGATCCGGGCCATCAGCTGATGAAGCTATTCCTGGGACGCTAGCTCGTCCGTCGTCAGGCCGGCACTGGGCACAATCATCTCTTCCCTGTGCGCCAAGAAGAAATCAATCGACCGAGGAGCTCATCTGGCGTCAGCCCTTCCTTCGCGGCCAGATTGGAGAGCTTGCGAAGGCCTGTTGCCGATAGCGTCCCACGGGGGCGGTCCTCCGTGGTGGCAGTCCAACGCAAGACCTTGCCGACGAGACAGAACTTCTCGGGACACTCGCGCACGACCTGACGTTTGGCGCCATTCCAGGCAGCGTTGATATCGCGGCTCTTCGACATCTGCCCGAGAAGGCCGAGGTGTTGCACGACGAGCTCCTTCGATGGCGTTGTATTGGGCGGCAGATGGTAGAGGACATCGACCATTGCCTTGGTGAGCTTTCCTGTTGACAGGCCGATGTCGAATCCGGCGCGGCGAATGTGTGTGAAGTACCCGCTCATCGTTCTTCCTTTCCGTCTTGCGGAGCGTGGCGCGCAATCGGGAGCGAAGCTGGGCGGATGCGGATGAGCCGCAGCATCGCTGCCCCGATAACCGTGCCTGCCATGAGCCAGAAACGAGCTTGGAGCGTCCGGTTCATGCGCGAATTTCTCTCTCGAGCCACGCCTGGGCCCGCGCCCGCAGCTCCTCAAGTCGCTGCTCTGGCCAGGTCGCTCCGGGGATTGGTAGCCCATCACCCAAGAGCACGTCGTCATACGGCGGGTTGCAGAAGCGAGCCAGCGCGACTGCCATCTGGAACCTGCCAACGGTGCTCGCAGGTTCGTCTCGGAGAAACGCCTCGACAAGGCGTGCCTGTAGCTGTTCCTGATTCATGTCGATCAGATCCGCTCTCCCGAGTGCCGCCAGTACGCCGGCGGTGTCCCCGGTCGCAAGACACTGATCAGCGGTGTGCACGGCGCCGAGCAGTTGGCGTACGAGCAGTTGGTCCGGTCCCCAGTCTGCCGACCGGAGTCGTCTCGGCAGGGGTTGCAGGAGCTCGAGACAATCTTCGAGGCGGCACCGACCTTCGAGGTCGAGCCCCTGCTTCCAGACTTGGCGGGCGGCCTCGTAGTCTCCAAGTCGGAGCAGGGCTACTCCCAGAAGATGCGCGTAGTGCTTCTTCGCCTCTTCTCCGATTTGCGTGGGATTGAGCGCCAGTAGCACAGCCCGCGCACCGGCCCAGTCGTGATGCCGCAGCAAATCCTCGGCTCTGGCGGAGGCTAGATGGATGTTCGTCGGATGACGTTGGTGACCAAAGCGCGCGACTGTCTCGATCTCGTCTCGACGAAGATGGAAGCACAGTGCCGCCAAGTCGTCTGGCGAATCGGCATACTCCTCGAGCGAGCGCTGTAGCCAGAGAGAGCGTTCTCCTGGAGACAGACGGTGGATGTTTGCCATACGTTCAGCCACCCGACTACCACGCTCTGCAGTTATCAGCGGTCCGCAGTAGAAGGGAGGATGTACATCGGGCAAGGCGCAGCTGGGCGGTCCAGCGACCGCCCCGCCGAAGCGGTGCCGGTACTGTCCGAGCCGGACGATCTCAGCGCCGTTGTCCGTCGGTACCAGCGCCACAACGTGCCGCTCCCTTGCGTCACGCAGGAGCAACGTGCCGGCCGGTACCCTGGCTCGCCATAGCTCCTTGAGGAAGTGCTGCTGGTGGATGCCGAACGCCCTGAGCTCTATTTCACCACCCGGGTGTCCGAACAGGACGAAGGAGCAGTGCTCGTCGAGCGCGGTCGCCACTACCGTGTGTACCCGGTCGTCGTCGGAGTTTTCGAGGATAATGGTTTGTTTGTCTTGTTGTCCCGCCTCATTCGCGACGGCCCGGCAGGCAGCGCGGGATTCCAAGGGTGGGAGCACGACGAGCTCCATGGTCGCATCGGGCTCGGCGTCGTCACCGAGCACCTTGTACTGCTCGCTCGGTGCCACCGCCACCAGGCCAGCTCCGGTCGGGTGCACAGCAATCTCGCGGGCCTCGACATGTTCGTTCTCGAGCTGACCTCGTTCGGCCGAGCTTGCGCTGCCGCGTGCCAAGTAGAACTGGCAATATCCGTCGAGATCCAGGCAGGCGATACGTGGCGGATCGAGACCGCCGAGCAGGGTCACGTTGAATGTGTCCTCGAGCTCACGCTGCTGGCGCCAGGTCCGGGTGTCGATGACTCTGACCGCACCGCCCTCCATGCGACGGTCAGTCCGAATCCATAGCTCACCGCTTCCCGGCACAACCAATGCGCTCTCAATGTTCTCGTCTGGAGCCGCGAATCGAGACAGCGAACGGTATGAACGTACCTCCAAACGATCGGTTCCGAGCTCCAAGACGTGTCGTTCGCCGACGATCCAGAGAGACCCGTCGACGAGATGAACGACCGGAAGGCTGCCTAGCGGATCGGGTGTCCGCATCCGGCCAATACGATTCAGCAAGCCATTCTGCGTGTCTGCGGTCCAGAAGAAAACCCACCGACCATGAGGCTGGCAGAACCACATCTCGTTGCCGTCTGCCGAGAGCCAGGTATGGACGTCGTCGGAGAGTGCCCCTGGGCTACTTGGCAGGCCAGTGAGAACGTCCGGTCTGCAGCCGACCTCGCTCTCCCAGACCCTCCACTCGGTGTGCAGTCGCGCCGATAGCTCCTCTCGCATGGCCAGCCAGGCTTCGCGCTCCGCGCCTTCGCACAGGGCAGCCAGCGTCTCGGTACTGGCACGGGCGTCGGCGAGCATGCCGCGATTCACGTAGTCGTCGACCATCGCTGCCAGCCGGGAGACCTCGTCCCGACGTCGAAGAAAGGCCTCGAGCTCCCGCATCCTCTCCCGGGTTTCCGTCGACAGTACCTTTGCATCCAGGCTAGCGAGCAGCCGCCCGGCCTCCGCTGTGTTTCCAGCCTCGGCCGCCACAGTGGCTGCCCGGAGCTGCTCCTCGGCGGCGTCTCGGCGTCGCTTGGCGACCGTGCGATTCGCTTCGGCGGTGACCTCACGAGCTCGCGGCAGGTCTTCGAGCAGCTTCGCATGCGGAAGGAGCTCGCCAAGCGCTGTCTCTGGATCGCCTCGGCCGAGCGCATCGATCGCCTTGACGAGAGCCAGAACTGCCTCGACCGCGGCGCCGCGTGCCCGGCCGCCGCCCTTCGACACCCCAAGCCCAAGCTCATCGAGCCAGGTCAGAGCAGGTAGCGACACCTGCTCCCGCACCTCGGCGCGGGTTTTCTGGTCGAGCTCCAGGTAGGCAGCCAAACCAGCCACGAAATCGCGGGAAAGAGCCTGCGCCACGGCATCGATCTGCTGCTGCTCGCGTTCGCGCGCCGCCTGCTCGTCGGCTGTCCTGATGTGCGCTGCCAGTACTGTTGCCTGCTCGTCGAGCGGCTCGGTGACACCAGCCATCATCTGGCGAGCCAGGGTCAGGTTGCCCAAAGCTAGCGCCTTCTCGATGCGCGCAAGCAGGTCTTGCCGTTCCTCGAGTCGTCGCTGCTCCTCGATCTCTCGCAATATTCGACGGGCCACTCGACTGTCCGGCCACTGCTCCAGGATGCGTCTCGCTCGCGATTCCGCTGCCTCGGCGCCCTGGTTCTGGTAGATGGTCTCGAGCGCCTCCTCCTCGGGCTGCCTGCTGCGGGCACGCACCTTGGCCGCCTCCTGCGCGAGGTGGACTGTGCGGGCATCCGCCGGCGCCATCTCGCGTGCTTCCGCGAGCCAGCGTTCGGCAGCAGTAGCGTCGCCGGCATGCAGCGCCGCTTCCGCGAGCAGCAGGAGTACGTCGGCAACGCGAGGTCCAGAAGTTCCTCGCACCCAGTCGGCGGCATGCTCAACGTCGCCGTGCCTGGCCGCGGCAGTTGCGACAAGGATTCGTACCTGCGCATCGCGGGCGACGGCATCGCTGAACCTGTCCGTGAGCTCCAGCGCTGCCAGGTCGGAGCCCAGATGGTCCACCAGCAATTCGAGGAGCGCCAGCGCTGGCTCCACTCTTTCCGGCGAGAGCTCGAACGCTGCGCGAAACAACTCCTCGCTGCGCTCGTAGTCATAGGCCGCGAAAGCCTCACGGCCCTCGCCGAGCAAAGTAGCCCAGTCGTCGGTTGCATCGGCCGCCGCATCGGTCGTCGTTTTGGATGGCAGTGCTGCTGCAGCCCGCCTGCCGGGCGCCGCCCGAGCAGGCACGTCGTCCGTGGAGTCATCCTCGCCGACATCCAGCCGAAGCCGGACTTCCGCCCGTGCATCCTCGTCGAGCTCGTCGATTACGGCATGGCTCGAATCCAGCCTGGAATACCGATGGGATAGAGTGACAACTCCAGGATTCTCCGCATCATCGACGACGCGGAGCTCCTTGCCGTGGTGACGAATCAGCAAGCTCTGGAGACGGGCCTTCAAGCGATAGCGGCGCGCTACCGTGGCCTCCGGGAGATCGAGTCCCGTCGGATTCACCCGACGGATGATGTCGAAAAGGTCCGAGACGTCTGGCGCCGCCGCTCGGTCGACAAGCGCCTCTGCTTCCGTCTCGACATCGCGCCTTGGCTTTGGCTCGCGTTCGCGTTTCCGACCCATGCAGGCATGAGTTTGCCTGCGTCAACGCCGTAGATCCACAGGATCGATCCGACCTGGGATTCGGAGTCCACGATTCCAGCCGGCAGCATGCGCCCGATCGAGCGTCTGTGCTCGTTCCCTCCGCTGCAGAACAGGCCACAGGCAACCGGCGACCGGCAACAGGGTGTGATCGTTGCTCGTTGGTCCCCGTCGAGGGTGACGAAAACGGAGCGTCAGCGACACCCGACGTGGATGTCTCTCGGTCGGATCGACATGGCAAGGCACCC
>JAZDLZ010000963.1:0-3025 GCA_043801535.1 Pseudomonadota bacterium | reverse complement strand
GGGTGCCTTGTCATGTCCATCCGACCGAGATACGTCCACGTCGGGTATCGCTGACGCTCTGGTTTCGCCGCCATCGACGGGGACCAACGAGCAACGATCACACCCGGGGTGGTCTTGAGGCGCGCTAGCGCCGGATCAGGGAAAATGGTCGGTGCCCGGGACACACTCGGAATTCGTCCTTGCGCGACCCTTTGCCTTCCGGTAGCGTCGGCCATGCTGCGTGGAGAGTGAGAAAACGCAAAAGAAGGATCCAGAGCTCAAGCGATACGGCAAGACCATAGGCGTGCTCTATGCCGTGGTGATGGCGTGTTCCTGCGGTTTGATCGTCGCCTCGATACTCCACGAGCTCTTTTTCCGTAGGGTGGACAGCTTGCCAGAGCCTACAACCACTGATTTGGCCGGGTGCAGTAGCAGTGTTCGTAGCCTTCTCGAAGACTTGGGAAAAACGGTGGCTTGGCTCCAGCAAGAGGCAGTGACGGGAAATCCAGAGAACATCGCTGCCCGTTGGGAGTCCTTTTCCGGCAATTGGCAGGAACGCTGGAATTCGGTCAATCGGCAATGCCGCTTCGAAAAGCTGGCAAATACTGGTCTTGGACAGACCTTCGATCGCATGGCATGGGTACATCAGCAGCTTCCGATCGTCAAGCTGAAGTACCGCGAAATGATGAAGAGATACACCGAGGAGCAGGTCGCAGAGCTTACCGCAATTCGGCGGGTGCTCGATCGAATCGAAAAGCAGCACAGCGAGCACGTCGGATCACGGCCGTCCTCTTCGCAGACTGGGAACCAGGAAGAATGACAGAAACAGAACTCTCGATATCTGGCGGCAACACCACTCAGGACGAAACGGATGATCAGTCGCCGCCGCACTCTTTCGCCGAAATGGATCTCGATCCGGCAGTCAAGCAAGCACTGGACGAAATGGGATACGAAACGCCCATGCAGGTTCAGACTGCCATCTACCAGCACGTGCTGGAAGGGCATGACTTGGTGGTCCAATCACGTACTGGATCGGGCAAGACGGCGGCCTTCGGCATTCCAATAGTCCAGATGCTGTCGGCGCAATCGGAAGACTCCAAGACTTCCGCAGATTCGGTCGCAACTGCTGCCACCGGAGCCGCCGATTCCCGCGGAGGGCGTTGTGCTCCTGCCTCCCGGGGTCGAGTCCAGGCTCTCATCCTCGCCCCAACCAGAGAGCTCGCACTGCAGACGTCAAGGGAGCTCACGAGGATTGCTGCCTACCGCGATGTGAAGGTGGCAGCGGTGTACGGCGGCGCGCCGATGGGGCGACAAATCGAGGCGTTGCGGGCAGGTGCCAAGATTGTGGCCGGAACACCTGGTAGAATCCTCGACCACATCCGGCGCGAAACCCTGAAGCTGGATGGCGTGCGCATTCTCGTCTTGGACGAATGCGACGAAATGCTGTCGATGGGTTTCCGCGAGGCGATCGAGACCGTCATCGCCAAGCTGCCCAGACACCAGACGCTGCTGCTGTCGGCGACGATTCCCGATGAGATCGAACAGATCGCTGCCCGGCACCTGCACGACCCAGTGAAGATCAGCCTCTCCGAGGATTTCGTTGGAGTTCACGAAGTACGCCACCAGTACTATCTGGTGAGCGGCCTCTCGCGGACGAACGATCTCTTGCGAGTGCTCGAGTACGAGCAGCCCGAATCGGCCATCGTCTTCTGCAACACTCGCGACGATACCGCCGCTGTCGCCGCCTTTCTCAAGCGGAACGGCCTCGAAGCCGAGGCCATCTCGAGCGATCTCGCGCAGCAAGATCGGGAACGCGTGATGGGCCTGATGCGGGACAAGAAGCTCCGCTTTCTGGTGGCCACGGACATCGCAGCTCGGGGGATCGACATTAGCGATCTTTCCCATGTGATTTGCTATACGTTCCCCGAGGCGCCGGAGCTCTACGTTCACCGAACAGGAAGAACAGGCCGGGCCGGGAAAAGCGGTATCGCCATCTCCCTCGTCGGACCTCGCGAGCTCGGCTCCCTTTACTACGTCAAGCTCCTGTACAAGATCAAACCCGAGGAGCGCGAGCTGCCTTCGGAAATCGAGATCAAGACCCGCCGCGAGGGAGAGCGCTTCGCTCAGGTCGCCGGACTGATTGCTGCCGACTCTGGTGACGAGTGGCGGTCCCTTGCACGCCGAGTGTGGCACTCGGGAGACGGTGAGCGAATCGTTGCTGTGCTGCTAGAGCGGCTCCTGCGGGAGTCGGCTCCTCAACCTGACACCGGCGATGGAACAAGACAACAGACAATGCTCCAGCGCTCTCGACGAGCGTGCCAGCCAGAGTCGCTTGGCCACGGGCCTGGTGCCGGACGTGAGGAAGAGCCAGCGGAGGCAGCAATCAGGACAGAAGGAGCCATGGCGGAGGGAGAGCCGCGAGACTCCTACCGAAGAAGAAGGGAACGCAACGACGAGTCGTCCAGCCAGGCGAGCCACGGAGGGTACGGAAACAGGGGCGGCCATGGCAACCAAGATGGCCACGGAAGGAGAGGGCCGCTCGAGAGGAGGCGAGGCTCCGAACGAGCTGCCTCGACGAGAGTCGATGATAGTCCGGATCGCTCTCCAGCGTGTGCTGCCGGTGTGACGCCGGCACCGACTCGCGACGAGGAACGGGACAGGGAAAGGATGCGACGAAGTGGACGTCCTGGCGGATTCGCTCGGAAAAGAACCGAGCCGACGTACCGGGACAGACACCCAGAAAACCGAAACGCAACTCAGGAGCCGGCAGCGTCGACGGCGGCTTCGGAAGGCCAGCGCGAGTTCTGGGAAAACTGGGCCAATGGACGCAGCACTGAGAAACCGAGCCCATCAGAGCGTGACTCCGAGGGGCACAACGAAGAGCGGGCGCCGGTCCAAGCTGCGGTGCCATCCGCTGCTGAATCAGTGCCTGCTGCTCCTACTGCTCCTGCTCCTGCTCCTGCGAGCAGCGACGAGCCTGGATTCCAGCGTCTCTTTCTGAACATCGGGCGAAGAGAAGGGTTGAGAGTCGAAGACGTCTCGCGAG
>JAZDLZ010000961.1:0-2816 GCA_043801535.1 Pseudomonadota bacterium | reverse complement strand
TCTTTAGGGTCACGAACGCCTTTTTGACTTCCGCTGGCAGCTCGTCCTTGCATCCGTCGTCATCCTGGTAGCCGTTCTTCGTCTCGGGCTCGGCCGGACACCGATCTGCGGAATCGGCAACTGCGTCGCTGTCGTTATCCGGATCGGGGCAGCCATCGTCATCCGCAAACGAGTCGGCGTCTTCGGGATCGGACGGGCACCTGTCGACGGGATCCAGTATGCCGTCGCCATCACTGTCCTTCTCCGGACATCCGTCCGCGTCCTCGATACCATTCACCGTCTCCTTCTCCTTTTCGCAGCCATCGATCCCGACGAGAATGCCGTCGCCATCATCGTCCAAGTCGGGACAGCCGTCCTGATCTTCGAAGCCGTCAAAGTCCTCGGCTTTGTCGGGGCACTTGTCACGGGCATCCAGGAACGCGTCACCATCGGCATCGCTCGGCTTGCTGGCTTCGGTCTGCTCTGGCTGTCCGATCTCCACCGCTACCTCGGGAGGAATCGGGGCTCGCACCCCCGGAAGGAAGGTAACGCCCGCATGAAACTCAAAGTCGTTGGTCACTCCCGTACCTTCAGTGCTAGGCACTAGGTAGTGACGAACATCGCAACGCAGCAACAAGCCAGATGTCAGCTTGTACTTCAGTCCAACACCCCAATGAAAGACGCCGTCAGTGTCGCTCTGAATCTCGCCAGGGCCAGCATCGCCGGCGTAGGATGTCAAGCCTCCAGCGCCAACGGCGACGAAAGGCCGCATGTCGCCAGTCATCAAATTGGCCAGGACCTGTCCGCGCCAACCTTCGACGAGCAGATTGTCTCCGCCTTCGGTGCCGGCAGTCGGAATGAACACGGTTTCTGCTTCCAGAGTCACCCACTTGATCGGGTTATAGCCGAGCCTTATCCCGACAAAGCCGAAAGACTTCGGACTTGGCACAGTGTCGGGTTGGTCGGCGACACCAAGCTCGACGTTCTTGGAGAATAAGTGGAATCCCAGCATGCTGCTGAGCTCTAGCCGACCGCCTTCATCGGCCTGAGCCTCACCGGAAGCCGAAGATACACCTAGGAAGCCAAGCGAAATGACGAGGAACCGCCAAGCGCGCATGTGCACACTCTCTTTCCTGCTCTTTCCTGCTGTCCTGCGAATGAGCGGCTCAACTATATACGACGGGTTGCACTATTGGAAGGGAGGGGTCACGCCCCCGTACGACTAACCTCACGTTTCTTTGCGTGCCGCGAAGATTCGATCCGCAGCTCCGTGCGGCAGGCACCGCTACCGGTCGAGGCAACGGTCGGTCGGCATCCGGCAGAGTTTGGTTGCAGCGTGAGCCGCGCTAGACGACTGTAGACTCGTTCAGCGGAAAAATTGAGCAATGAAGTGGAAGTGCACGGGAATCGAAGCCGTTTAGACCACCGGAAACGGACGCAAGGTTAGACACAGGAGCTGCCAACTTTCAGGCACTTGGCGCTACCGCTCCGAACACACACGGACAGAAGCTGCCAGCGCCTGCCCCGCCGTGTAACGGGAAAGAATCTTCCGACGGAGACCGCCTGGCCAAGGCGCTCGCGGCATGGCTCACAAACCCCGAGATCGGCACCCTCCGTGCTGATCTCGAAGCGATATTAACCCTACTGCCGACTGCAACACTGCGGGCCGTTAGGTGACGCGGGAATGAACGCGAGGGCTGATAATCGGACGTTAGGCCAGCGGGGAGAACGATGACGCCGCGCTTGGCATGTTGACAGCGTAGCGTGCTAGCTTTGAATCGCTCAAACCATGGGCATGCGGCCGGCCAGCCGCGCCTTGCTCCCTCACACCGAGCAAGGCACCCATGGCGCGAGCCAAGAAAGGTGTGAGCATGACGGCAATCCCGACCGCGCTAGTCCAATCGGCGATAGCTGGCGATAGGCAGGCCCAGGGCCAGCTTTGGACGGCAAGCGAAGGGTTGGCCAAGGCGACCCTGCACGCGGCCGGCATCGAGCGGGCCGAGCTCGACGACGTGCTTGCGACCGTTGCGGTCAAAGTGCTCGCGGGGTTGGCGAAGCTCCGCGACGAAGACGCCTATGCAGCCTGGTTGGCCGAGGTCACGCGCGGTGTGGCCGTCGACTGGCAGCGAAAGCAAACGCGGGAACGCCGCGCCTTGCAGCGAGGCGAGTCCGTCCAACGGCGAGAACCCAAGCCGGTCACCGAAGGCGAACAGCGGGCGCTTGTGTTGTGTTCGATCGACAACGTGCTGGCGCGCGAAGCAGCGCCAGAGCTGGCCACCTTCGCCGCCGACGTCACGAAGGCGAGCGAAGCACTGGGCAGGGTGCTCGAAGCCGCGAGGCGAGCAATCCGCGGGGGAAGGCCCGCCACCTGGGCAGCCGCGACCTTGCTGCGCTCGAACGCCGAGGTCGAGCTGATTACGACCGCAACCGAAGCACTGCGGCAGGCATTCCGACCGCGTGGGCCCGTCGCGCAACGCTGGCTGGAACATCTATTTGAAGCGCTCGAAACGCACCCGGATTGGCGACGACAAGCGGCCGGCGCCCAACTCGAGTTGAGCATTCCAGCCCTCGAAGGCCAAACGGTCGAAAGACTCGAGGCAACACTGGGCTTGCTCGAGGCGTTGACGCGACACGCCAGCGGACAGGCCCGCTTGCTGACGGGAAAGGTCACTGGTGAGGCCCGGCTGCTGGCTTGGGGCAAGAGCCAGGGCGTAGGCGAAAAACGCGTGGCAAGGCTCCTGGACGGCAAGGATGCCAATCCCGCCCGGCTCGCGCGAACCGCCGACCGGCTCAAAAAGTCGGTCCGACGGCGCAAGACCCGCAGGTAATACCCTCCC
>JAZDLZ010000954.1:0-2175 GCA_043801535.1 Pseudomonadota bacterium | reverse complement strand
CACCAAGGCGGGCAAGGAGGCGTATGTCGAGCCGGTGATCGAGAACGGTGGCTACCGGTTCACCGTAAAGGTGGGGAAGCCGAAGGACGCGGCTGCGGCGAAGAACGGCACCAAGCTCGCGCGCGGGGCGAGTTTCATGTGTCTCATGTCAGGCGCACCGATGGACCATGACTATGTGCGCGGGGACTTCCAAGCGCAACGCGCTGGCGAACGAATGATGGCGATTGTCGCTGAAGGGGAACGGGGGCGTGTGTATCTGCCGCCAACGCCTGAGATGGAAGCCATTGCCCAAAAGGCGCATCCAGAGTGGCGGCCTGAGCAAGAGATGAACCAAGAGAGTAGCAATCTTGTGAGTGGTCGTGGCTACGGCATTCACTACTGGCACGAGTTGTTTACTGAACGCCAGCTCGTGGCGCTGGCGACCTTCTCCAACCTGGTGCAGGAAGCACGCGAGCGCGTGAAGCGCGACGCCCTCGCCACCGGCCTGCCCGACGACGGCAAGCCCCTGTGTGAAGGCGGCACCGGTGCCACCGCCTACGCCGATGCGGTGACAACTTATCTAGCGTTCTCTGTGAGCAAAGCTAGCCAGCGTAATAACGTCCTCTGCACTTGGGAAGCCCCGATGGGGCGATTGGGTGGAGCATTTGGCCGCCAAGCAATTCCCATGACGTGGGACTATGCCGAGACAAATCCATTCGCAGGGGCAGGCGGCGACATCTACGGGACTGCTCATTCGTTATGCGAGGTGCTTGACAACTTTCTGTTCGGTGCCTGCGGGTTTGTTGAACAGCATGACGCATGCACACAGCTAATAGGTGTCGGCAAACTGATCTCGACAGACCCACCATACTATGACAACATCGGCTATGCCGACCTGTCCGACTTCTTCTACGTTTGGCTGCGCCGCTCGCTCAAGCCCGTCTTCCCAGGCCTATTTACCACGCTCGCTGTGCCCAAGACCGAGGAGCTGGTCGCCACACCATACCGCCATGGCAGCAAGGAGAAGGCCGAGACGTTCTTCCTCGACGGCATGACACGGGCGATGCGCCGCCTGGCTGAGCAGGCGCACCAGGCCTTTCCAGTCACTATCTACTACGCCTTCAAGCAGTCTGAGAGCGAGAGCGACACCGGCACTGCCAGCACCGGCTGGGAGACCTTTCTTGATGCTGTGATCCGTGCCGGCTTCTCCGTCACCGGCACATGGCCCATGCGAACAGAACTCACCGTAGCTCTTAAGAAAAGAATCAGTGTTCTGGCTTCGAGTATCGTCCTCGTCTGCCGCCCGCGCGCAGCCGATGAGCCAACCTCCACGCGCCGTGAGTTCGTCGCCGAGCTCAAGGCCGAGCTACCTGCTGCGCTTGCTCACTTGCAGCGTGGCAACATCGCCCCTGTGGACCTGGCCCAGGCGGCCATCGGCCCGGGCATGGCGGTCTACACCCGCTATTCCAAAGTGCTCGACGCCTCGGGCAACCCGCTTTCAGTACGCGACGCGCTGGCGATAATTAACCAAACTCTTGACGAGGCCCTCGCCGAGCAGGAGGGCGATTTTGACGCCGACAGTCGATGGGCGCTGGCTTGGTTCGAGCAGTCGGGTTTCGCCGAGGGCGAGTACGGTTTAGCAGAGACACTCTCCAAGGCGAAGAACACCAGCGTCAAGGGCATGGTGGATACCGGCATCCTGGCTTCGAGTCGCGGCAAGGTGCGGCTGCTGCGCCCCGATGAGCTGCCGGCCGACTGGGACCCGGCGACGGACAAACGTCTGACAGCCTGGGAAGGAGTGCATCAGCTTATCCGTTCTCTCGAAGCAGGCGGGGAAGGCGCGGCGGCAGCGCTCGTCGCCAAGCTGGGATCCAAAGCCGAAGTAGCCCGCGAGCTGGCTTATCGGCTCTACACGCTATGCGAGAGAAAGAAGCGCGCCGCGGAGGCGCTCTCCTACAACGGCCTCGTGCAGAGCTGGCCGGAGATTATGAAGCTGGCAGCGGGAAGCGGGAAGCGGGAAGAGAAGCAACAAGAGCTATTGTAAGAGGAAGCAAGGAGCGTGAAGCGAGAAGCAAGGAGGGAAAATGAAACAGGATACGAGACGATTGAAGGACGAAAGTGCGGGCGAGCGCACCGTGAATTCTTGCTCCCCGCTTCCTGCTTCGTGCTCCAAAATTCGAAGCCCAGCTAAATCGT
>JAZDLZ010000926.1:0-2087 GCA_043801535.1 Pseudomonadota bacterium | reverse complement strand
GCCAAACGCATGATCCGATCCCACTTCCGGCCGCGCTTGTCTTCCCTGATCGTCCCCAAGACGAGCCGACTCACTGCTGCGAGGTATTCGTCACGTGAGGAAGCTGGCAAAAGCAGTAGACTGGATAGCGCCAGCTCCACGTCACCGCGAGTCAGCCCTTTTTCCAGGTCATGGCAAACCCGCCGCTCCTGGGAAGACTGCGCCTTGTCCCGCCGACTCATCTCACGCTAGACCTCGTCGCCTTCACATTTGCCTTTGCCTTTGCCTTCATCGCCATCGCCGTCTTCGTCTTCGTCTTCGCTGGCGCTATCGTGCTCCATGAAGAAGTCCAACAGCCTCTCCTCGACGTCCTCGCGATTCTCTCCCTTGGCAGCAGCAAGCTCGACAAGAAGCACGGAGAGCTCTTTCTTGGCACTGCCTTCGAGCCGCTCGAGCAAGGCTCGCGCCCGCCGCTCGAGCACTCCATCGGGCACAGCCGCCGTCTCCTGTGCTCCGGCGCCAGCGTCGGCCACCCGCAGAGCGACCGTCTTGCTGTTGCCAATGTTTGGCTGCGACGCCGAAACCTTGACCACCCCGTTCAGATCGTAGGAGAACTCGATGGACACAGGGGAATTGGCCGGCCGCGATTCGAGCTTGAAGGCAAACGCCCCGACCCGCTGGTTCTGCGACGCGCGCGCCGCCTCACCCTGAAACACTTCCACGTCCACCTCCTTCTGGTTCTCGACCAACGTATAGAATTCCTCGACTCGCGAAGCCGGTAGCACGGTATTCCGGCGCAGTACCGGCGCAAACGTGTCGGCGAAATGCTCATCGCTGGGACCGAGGCTCTTGACTCCCAGAGTGTGGGCGGCAACATCGACCAGGATTCGTTCGATTGGCACCCCCTGGAGCAGACCCGCCTGGACTGCCGCCCCGAGACCGACGGCCAAGTCTGGGTCGACCTCTTCGTGGACGACTACCTTGTACTCGTCCTCCAGCAGGGCACGCACCATGGGAATCCGGGTCGATCCGCCTACCAGACAGATACGATCGATGGGCTGGTCACCGAGGCGAGCATCGGCGACCGCCTTGTGGGTCAGCGCCATGGCGTCACGCAGATAGGGATCGATCATCTCCTCGAATTGACGCCTGGTCACTTCCACGTCGAGGTTGATCGTCGTGCCGTTCTGGCTCGTCAGGAAATCCTCCCGAACGCGCACGGAAGTGGCGCTGGAAAGGCGAATCTTGGTGTCCTCGGCGAGACGTCGGAGTCGGGCCATCGCCCGCGGATCGTCAGTGGGATCGACCGCCTTGTTCCGGCGCAGCTCGGTCAGGAAGAAACGAACCAGTTGCTCGTCGAAGTCGTCACCGCCGAGAGCGGTGTTGCCGGCTATCGCCCTGACCTCGCGCACTCCCTTGAAGACCTCGAGCACCGACACGTCGAACGTCCCGCCTCCCAGATCGTACACGAGCACGATCTCCGGGCGGTCGCCAAGCATAGCGGCCCCGACCTGGTCATACACCAGCGCGGCGCTGGTTGGCTCGTTGAGAAGCCTGAGCACGTTGAGCTCGGCCAGCTCGCCAGCTCGCAGCGTCGCCCGCCGTTGGGCATCGTCGAAGTAGGCCGGAACCGTGATGACCACGTCGCGGACCGGCTCCCCGATCGTCTCTCCCGCACCCGCCGCCAAGGTACGCAGCACCTGGGCCGCCACCTCCTCGGGTACGACCGTGCGATTCCCGACCTGATACTGGTGGGCCTGCCCCATCTTGCGCTTGGACGAATGCACCGCCCGCTCGGGATAGAGGAGCTCCAGATTGCGCGCCTCCCGCCCCACGACGATCCGGTCGTCCTGGAACAACACCACCGAGGGCACAATCGGACTGCCGTCGATGGCGATCGGCAATGGCTTGCCATCCGTCAACCGGGCGATCACAGAATTGGTAGTACCAAGGTCGATTCCGAAACACTCCGTCATGATGGTCTCCCTCGAGTGAGCACTTCTCCTTCTCTCACTAGCTGGTCGTTCCGCAAGACAGCCGCCCGCACTACTCGAGCAACCGTTCCGAGCGGGACGTCATCCCTCTCTTCCGTGCCCACTACTCGGAAG
>JAZDLZ010000914.1:0-5984 GCA_043801535.1 Pseudomonadota bacterium | reverse complement strand
GCCGACCGTGTGCTCGGTCGCTCTGTCCTAGGGTTTGCCTAGCGGGGGACCGGTCAGACTCGCTTTACACTCTCTCGCCCGAACACTGCCCTTGGCCGGGATGAACGCGCAGTGTTTTCGAGCACGAGCACGATTACGAACTGTAAAGCAAGAGCCCCGGGAAATGGTCGGTGCCGTTTCGGCTTTGCCGGGTTAGGATACTCATTCTCGGCCGGCAGTCATGACGACCATCGCCCCACCGCTTCTCGCTGCGGACAGCCTGGTAGATCACTTCAAGATCCTGCGTCTGTTGGGCCGCGGAGGTATGGGCGACGTCTATCTGGCCCGCGACACTCTGCTCGGCCGGCGGGTTGCCCTGAAGATGATTCAGCCTGGGGATTCCGATGCGGATGCGGACACGGCTACCGCGCGTTTTCTGCACGAAGCCAGGGTGACTGCCAGTCTCAGTCATCCTCATCTGGTGAGTATCTACGCGGTCGGTGCTCATCGAGGTCGGCCGTACCTGGCCCTCGAATATTTGGAAGGACAAACCCTCAGGCAGCGGTTGGACGAGGAACGGCCTGGTGCTCGGGAGGCAATCCGAATCGGTCTGGCAATCGCCAAGGCCTTGGCCGAGGCGCATTGCCACCGGATCCTCCACCGGGATCTGAAGCCCGAAAACGTGCTGATGGCCAAGGACGGTCGTCCTCGAGTGCTGGATTTCGGGCTTGCCGAGATGCTCGCCTCCGACGGAGGTGGAGGTGGAGGTGGAGGTGGAGGCGGAGGCAGCGGCAGCGGCGAAGAGACGACTTTCCCCGAAGGCGAATTCGGCGGCATCTTTGGCACCCCGGCCTACATGGCACCCGAACAGTGGCAGGGCAAGCCTTGTTCTGATGCGACCGATGTCTGGGCATTCGGGGTGATTCTCCAGGAGATGCTGACCGGCAGGCGGCCGTATCACGACCTTTCCAACGAACATATCCGGGCGCTGGTCGCTGCTCCGACCCCAATGCCGAGACTCGAGCCGCAGCGCGATCTGCAAGGCGAGCTCGCCAGCCTGCCCGGCCGTTGCCTCGAAAAGACTGCCAGCCAGCGGCCGTCGGCAGCCCAGATTGCCGATCTCCTCGAACGCCTCCTCTCCGGCGCCAAGCAGCAAGTCTCCGAGGAGCAGAGTCCCTTTCGTGGTCTCTTTCCGTTCGGTGAGAGACACAGCGACTTCTTTTTCGGCCGCGACGCCGAGATTGCCTCTTTCCTGGAGAGCATTCGCGAACAGCCGATCCTGCCGGTGGTCGGTCCGTCCGGCGCGGGAAAGAGCTCGTTCGTCCAGGCCGGGATCGTTCCGCGCCTGCGCGAGCGAGGGTCGTGGATAGTCCTCCAACTACGCCCGGGCAGCGATCCGTTCAACGCCCTCGCCCAGCGTTTCCAGCGTGGCGACACCGCCGCTTCGGGCGCCGGCACCTCGACTCGGACTCTGGCCACCATCGAAGTCGACAACGCCATGGAGAGCGCGGTGGCGCGAGGAGCGCGGCCGCTGCCCGCCACTGCCACTGCCACTGCCACCGTTCTTGCCGCCGACTCCGCCGCGGATGCGATCGTCGCCAGCGATGCCGAAGGTATCGGCGATACCGCCAGTGCCAGTGCCAGTGCCAGTGCCAGCGCTGACGACCAGGTTCCGCTTGCGGTCCGGTTGCGCCAGTCGCCCCGCCTCCTCAACGTCCTGCTGCACCAGTTGGCCGAGAACGAGAATAGCCGGGTGTTGCTGTTGATCGACCAACTCGAAGAGCTCTACACCTTGGTCGACGACGAAGAAGTGCGACGCGCGTTCATGCAGGCGGTGTGCTCGGCGGCAGAGGATCCGCAGAGCCCGGTGCGAGTGGTCTTCACGCTTCGCGACGACTTTCTCGGACGGATCGCCGAAGGAACGGAAGTCCGGGCGGCGTTGAGCAGGGTCGTCGTGCTGCGCAGCCCCGGAGCCGATGCGCTCCGCGAGATCCTCGAGAAACCCCTCGAAGCGGTCGGCTACGGCTACGACGATCCAGCGCTCGCCGGCGAGATGATCGCCTCGGTGCGCGAGGAGCAGGCCTGTCTGCCGCTCTTGCAGTTTGCCAGCCGATTGCTCTGGGATCGCCGTGACAAGATCCGCCACCTGCTGTGTCGCTCTGTCTATCAGTCGATGGGCGGGGTGGTCGGTGCCCTGGCCGAGCACGCCGACGGGGTTCTCGACGGCATGAGCGCGGTCCAACTCCACTTGGCCAGGCAGATGCTGTTGCGTCTCGTCACCGCCGACGGTACTCGCCGGGTGCTGCCGCTGTCTGCCGCCGTCGACGGACTGGGCGCGGGAGCGCTGGAAGTGCTGAGCCGCCTCACCCAGGCTCGGCTGGTGACGGTGAGGCGCGGTCGCGGCGAAGAACGGGGAGAGGCAGTGCTCGAGCTGGTTCACGAATCGCTCATTCGCGGCTGGAGCCGGCTCGCCCGCTGGATCGAGGAGAGCCGCGAGGAAATCGCCTTCCTCGCCGAGGTAGGCCAGGCCGCCGACCTCTGGAGGAAGCGCGGCCGGCGCGAAGAAGAAGTGTGGCACGGCGACGCCCTGGCCGAGGCCCGGCGCACGCTCGAGCGCTGCTCGACGAAACCACCGGACAACGTCCTCGAATTCCTGCGCTCGGGTCTCAAGAAAGAACGTCGCATTCAGCGGAGGAAACAGTCGCTCATCGCTTTCTCGATTGTCGGTTCCGGCTTGATCGCCTTGGCCGCCGTGTTGGTGGCGCGCCAGACCCGCCTGCAGAAGGCGATCGCCGAGGAGCGCAGCGCCGAGGCACAGCGCGAGGGTGCCAAGGCGGCGATGCGGCACGAGGCCCTCCTCGAGGCCCGGGCCAAGGTCCGCGGCTCGCTCGAGACCCGCGATTCGCCGCTCGCGCGGGCGCTGTGGTGGCAACTGCGTAGCAGCCCGCTTTTGTGGCAAAAGGAGCTCAGCGTTCCGATCAAGGGCACCCGTTTCTTGCCCGATCGCAAGACGCTGGTGACTGCCTCGGAGGACAAGATCGTCTACCTGTTCGATATCGCGACGATGGCAGTACGAGCTCTGCGCGGGCTCAACGATATCCCGCTCACTCTCGAGGTTTCGCCAGACGGTAGCGAGCTGGTGTGTGGCTGCTGGTCGGGTCTTATCGGCCACTGGAACCTCGATAGCGGATCGTTCCGGCCGCTCCTGAGTCACCATGCCGGCGTCTATCTGCTTGCCTTCGATCCAACCGGACGGATCCTCGCCTCGGGCGGGATGGACAAGACAGTGCGGCTCTGGGACTTGACGTCTGGACAGGCTCGGCTCCTCCCTCCAGGGCACGGAGATCAGGTCACCACCGGCGCGTTCAGTCCCGACAGTACTTTGCTGGCAACCGGGAGCACCGACGGAACGCTGCTGCTGTGGGATCTACGATCCGGCTCGGTGCTCCCGCGGTCCCTGGCCGGCCATCTCGACTCGATCGTCGCTCTGGCATTCAGGTCGGATGGCAAGGAGCTGGCATCGGCGAGCCGCGATCGGTTGGTTCAACTCTGGGATCCGACGAGCGGCGGCGCGGCCACGACCCGCTTCGTCGCCTCGATGCCTACCAAGCGCCTGCACTACTCGGCGGATTCCCGCTTGTTCGCCACCACCGCCTGGGACAAGAGCATTCGCCTGTGGGAGGTGGCTCCTGGCGCGGGGAACGATTCCGAGCGGAGAGTCGCGGTTGGCGATCTCGACAATCTCGGCGATCCAGTGTTCAGTCCCGATACCACCTACGCGGCCACCGGCGGCAACAACAAGACCTTGCAGCTCTGGCGCGTCGAGCAGACCAGGCAGCAGCGGGCTCCGGCTGGTCATACCGGCGTGGTACACGGCGTAGCCTTCAGTCCCGACAACCGCCTGCTCGCATCGGGGGGAGCCGACACGGCTGTCCGAGTCTGGGACGTTTCCTCTGGCGCCCAGCGCCATCTCCTCGAGGGACACACCGCCATGCTCATCGGGATCGACTACAGTCCCGACCAACGCACGATCGCCTCGGGCAGTAGCGACAAGACTGTTCGTCTTTGGGACTCGACAACTGGCCAACTGCACAAGGTCCTGGCAGGACACTCGCAGCCTATCAACGGCGTCGTCTACAGTCCCGACGGACGCTTGCTCGCCTCGTCCAGCTACGACCGCACGATCCGCGTCTGGGAAGTAGAAACCGGCGCCGAGAAGCTCGTGTTGCGTGGTCACAGTCACGTCATCTGGGACGTGGCATTCAGCGCCGATGGTCACACCCTCGCCTCGGCCAGCGTCGATCGAACGGTGCGGATCTGGAATGCCGCCACTGGCACCGAGCAGGCGGTCTTGCACGGTCACACCGGCCCGGTGCGGGCAGTGGCGTTCCGACCCGACGGTCGGGCAGTCGCTTCCAGCAGTCTCGACGGCACGGTGCGTGTCTGGGACATGGACACGCTCGCTGGTAAGGTGGCGGCCCAGGAATTAGGCCGGGTGTTTTGGCTCTCCTACCATCCGGATGGCCGGAGAATCGGCATTCCGTCCTCCAGCGGTCGCGCCCACATCCTGAACGTCGACACCGGCGAGCTCCAATCGCTGCGCGGCCATCGCAGCCTTGTCAACTATGCACGGTTCAGCCAGAACGGCAGGTTCCTCGCCACCACTAGCGACGACGGCACCGTGCGGCTCTGGGATATGACGGCTGGTTCTTCCCCGTTGCCGCCAGCATCCCCGACCCCGCCAATACCGCGGCCATACTGGAGATCGCCTCTTCTGCTGCGCTCCTCGCCACCGGCGATCCTGACCCACCGAGGCTGGGCTCTCCTCGGAGAGCAGGTGCAGGCGCAGATGCAGGCGTCGCCCCTCGGGGAGGCGGGCCGCCGCACCGAGCAGTGGCGTCTGGCGGTCGAGAACCGGGCACGCTGGGCAGATCAAGTCGAAGACGGGTCCGTCTTGTGCCTGCTCGACTGGAACGACAACCTCGAGGCCTGGGACACCCGGAACGACCGGCTCCTCTGGAAAAACGCGGCGCCGCCGGCGGACCGTCTATTGGCAATCCCGGGCAACTGCGCCTTGGTCGGCGAAGGATCCGTCCTCCTCGTCAACAGGCGAGGCGAACGGCAGAATCTGCCGGGAGTCGCCGGTTCTTCGCCACCCAAAGCCGTCGAGAACGCCGACGGCGCGCCAGCGACAGCGACTGCCATCGCCTGGGACAACGGCGAGCTCCTCGTCGCTACTCGCAACCAGATTCTCGCGTTCGACCCCCTTGGCCGGCCGATAGCGTCCTACCCGGCCGCGGCCGGTGTCTCGGCGCTGACCCGTATTGGCGAATGGCTAGTCCTCGGCTTCGACGGCGGAGGGTTCGAGCTCGTGCCGACCGCCAGCAAGCTCGGCAAGCCTTCCTTCTCCTTCGAGGGAATACCGGCAAGTCAGGTCGTACAGATGGTCGAGGGTCCGATGGGAATCCTCGTCGCCGGCTACGCCAGCGGCTTCCTCGGACTCTGGAGCCTCGACAATGGCGGACAGCTCGCCACCGCCCACCTCCACGGTCCGGTCATTCATCTCCTGGTTGCCGAGGGCAAACTCTACGCCGGTACCGAGCTCGGCGATTATCTCGTGATGGATCTCGACGTCTTCTACCGTGGTTACTGCGATCTCCTGCAGGAAATCTGGCGTTCCGTTCCAGTCGCCTGGGAAGGCGGTCTCGCGGTGCTGAGAAAGCCGCCGCGCGGGCACAGTTGCTCGAGCGCGCGGCGGTAGACGAGTTGCCTTCGTCGCATCGGTTCGGGGAATTACGAAGCATTCCAGCCACTTGGGTCGATACGGCAATCGCTCCTCAAGAAAGAGCTTGACAACCAGCTTGTGCCCATAGTATTCGGCCTTCTAGTATTGGTGCCCCAGGGTTGACCAATTCTGGGCAAATGAATGGGCCATTCCGGCAGTTGGATGACCGGAAGAAAGAGCGAGGGAAAAAACGATATGGCCAAGAGAAGAGAAGAGAAGA
>JAZDLZ010000912.1:0-2989 GCA_043801535.1 Pseudomonadota bacterium | reverse complement strand
CACGTCCGGTTGGCAGACAAGACTCCGTCAAAATGGGAGGGTTCGCAATTCCTCAGTTAGAGTTTCCGGAACCCGCACTTCGATTCGGGGTATAGACCAAACAATATGCACGAAACAACGTACGAACTCGCCGGCCATTTCACTCGCCCACCCCCGTCTTGACCATGTCCTTCGCCTATTCGGTCGGTTTCTCGGGAAGCTGGCGGGCATGCTCATGCGGCAAGAGCATCTCCTCGCCGCGAATGGCGGCGTAGGCCATGGCGCGGAGATACACCTTCGGCTCGACGCCGGAGAGCTTGGCCGACCCGAGCAGACTGAAAAACAATGCCGCCACCTTCAAGCCTCGTTCTGACTTGGATCCGCCGAAGTTCTTGCGACCCACGACCGGCCCGCGCTCGGCCCGCTCACGTTGCTCGCATAGTGTCGAGATCGCCGCGGTCATGATCGGCACTGCTCAGCGATCAAGATGCCGCGCCACTCCTTATGTGTCCGGTCGAAACCCAGCCAACAGCTGGAAAATCGTGTGAATTTCGTAAACGTTGGACTCTCTGCCTCGATGAATCTGATGAATTGCGAACTACGGCCGGTCAGTGGCTGCGGCCTCGGCCGGCAGGGCGCGGGTAGCCTGCCAGGCCTTGGGCAGAAGCTCGTCGATCCGCTTGGCTGGCCAACGATTCGCGATCTTCTCGAACACGTCCTTCAGATACGACCACGGCTCCACCTTCGCCAACGCGCACGATCCGAGCACCGAGTAGATCACCGCTGCACGGTCGCCACCGGCGTCAGACCCCGCAAATAGGTAGTTCTTGCGTGACACCGCGACCGTGGTGATCGCGCGTTCTGCCGGCCCGTTGTCGATCGGCAGTCGACCGTCTTCGGCGTAGCGAATCAGCGCTTGCCATTGGTTGACCGCGTAGGTCAGCGCCTTGTGCAGTGAAGTCCCTGGCGGTTCGACCGCGTACATCTCGGCAATCCACGTGTGCAGGCTCGCGAGCACGGGCTTCGACTTCTTCTGCCTCAGTCGACCGCGGCGCTTCGAATCCATGCATGCGCCTTGCCGTTCGATCTTGTACAGCCGCTTGATGTACTTCAGCGCGATCGCGGCGCGCAGGTCGCCGGCTTCGAGTGCCTTTTTGAAATACCGGCGTGCATGCATCATGCAGCCCAGCTCGATCGCCTTCGAACCCGGTCGCGAGAATACGCCGTCGTAAACGCCAGCAGCATCGGCGCACACATAGCCAACTCGGTTCTTCAGGATCTCCTGCGGCCCTTCCTTGCTCTGGTTCGGCACGTACTTGAAGAACACCGTGCCGTTGTCGCCAACGTGGCATAGCAGGCTGCCCCGCTTGATGTTGTTCGGATGCTTCTTGTCCAGCACGTCCAGACCGGTCGCGTCGGTGTGCAACACGAACGACGCCAGGGCCTGAGCTGCCAAGCAATTCGCGATCGGTTCGAGAACACGCGCCGCCTGTGCGACCCAGCCGATCAGCGTCGAGCGCGGCAAGTCGAGACCGAGTCTCGAGAACCGGTAGGCCTGGCGATAGAGAGGCAAGCCGTCGCGGTATTTGTCGACCAGGATACTCGCGAGGAGGCCCGGACCAGGAATACCACCTTCGATCACCTTGTTCGGGCCTGGTGCGGTCGTGACTCCGTCACCGCAAGGACGGCACGCGACCTTCTCGAGCCGATGCTCGTGGAGAACGAAGCGAGCAGGCTCGAAATCGAGGATCCTGCAGATCTCATGGCCAAACGGCGTCTTCTCCTGCTTGCACACTGGGCAGAGCCGACCCTCGCCCTCGACGCGATGCTCGTGCTGACGCCGTTCGATCTCGGGCGGGATGGGACGGCGGCCACTTCGACGCGTGTGCCCACGCACCTCGACGGCCAACTCGTCGCGGTTGTCTTCGTCGTCGTCCTCATCCAGGTCGAGCTTGGCGAGATCCTCGGGAACGGCCTGGTTACTGTCGGAAAGCTGGCGCAGGAACAATGATAGCTGTGCGTTGCTGACACCTTCGTGCTTGCGGCCAAACTGCTGACGCAGCAGCTTCTGCACACGCATTTCGAGCTCAGTGTTCTTCTTTCGCAGCGCTCTGAGCAGCTCGACCACCATCTGCACGGCCTCTTCGTCGCGCTCCTCGTCGAGAAGCCGCGTCAGAAATCCGGCGATGTCGGTCAGGTCGCTGTCGGACGCAACTGCCATGACACGTCTACTCAGCTGGGTGGGATCTGGGATCTCGTTGTGCGGCAGAAATCGACGGATGACGTACGTGCTGTTGTTGCGGCGGGTTCCATCTCGGTCGTCTCTTGGTGGCGACCAGGTCGATGCCCTCGAGGATGAGCGCGAGCTCGGCGGCATCCATCTCGACATGGTGAGTGCCCACCGTCGGTTCAGTCGGCAGGCGAAATCGGCCTCGGGCGAGGCGTTTGGCGAAGATGCAAAAGCCGCCAGAGGACCACCAGAGGGCTTTACAGAGGTTGTGGCCGCGATTGAAGAAGACGAACAACGCGCCGGACAGTGGGTTGCCACCGACGATCTCGCGGGTGGAGATGGCGAGGCCATTGAATGAGCGGCGCATATCAACAGGAGTTGTGCAGACATAGAGTCGGACCGTCGGCGCCAGGGTTAGCACCCGACGACCTCGAGCAGCCGCTGGAGCGCGTCGGTATCGAAGCGGGTCCTCAGCGTGACGCGGATGCCTGTCGGCAGGGCAAGCTCCATGGAATCGGCGTACAGGTTCGCGTCGATGTTGGCCGGAGCCGACACTGGCTTCGAAATCTCCACCGGCAGAAACCTCACCGGCTGTTCCGGTCGTGCCTCGTCGACTTTACGGAGCTTGCACGACCAACGTTCGAGGCGCTTGAGCGGCACGCCTTGGTTACCGGCAAACTCCCGCATCGTCAGGCCGCTGTCTCTCCAGGCCGTGACGATGACGCGCGCGTGTTCTTCACGCCAGCGGTGCTGCCGAATTGCAGCTGCCAGGGAAATCGG
>JAZDLZ010000895.1:0-7014 GCA_043801535.1 Pseudomonadota bacterium | reverse complement strand
TCGATTTCGATTTCGTCGATTTCTTTGTTACTATTTTCGACTTTGTTTTCGGCTTTGTTTTCGATTTTGTTTTTGTTGCTGTTTTTGTTTCTGTCTTGGCATTGGCTCTAGCCTTGGCATTGGCCTTTGCCGCGGCTTTTTTCGCGATGACGTCCCGAGTCTGGCCTGCCGCGGTTGCCGTTTGGCTGGTCGCGGCGCTTGCCAGTACGAGCGCTGCAAGCAGAATACGGAGAGTCCCGCCCTGGAAGAGCCGGAACCAGGCACGGGTTTGAGGAGTCCCTTGCCCCCGGGGTCCCGACAAAGTCGCCTGGCCCCGTTCGTGGATGACGCCCGATAGTCGAGAGCTCCTCTCAGACGGCAAGAGACTATTATCTGCGCAATAGCACATAGACGGCACCGGCTCCCCCGTCACACGGACGGGCGGTTGTGAATGCAAGGACTGAACGAGCGATCTGACCACGCTCGAGCCACGAACGTAGCGCTTGCTTCAAGACCGGAATCTGGTCTTTCGAGTGGTGTCCGCGTCCATGAACGATCAGCACGCAGCGCCGGTTTTGGCGGCGGCTCTCTTGGATGAACGTGGCAATCCGTTGTTTGGCAGCATCCCTGGTGAGACCGTGCAGGTCAAGATGGGCCTGTACGGCGTAATCGCCCGCGCGAAGACGTCGGAGCAGGCGGCGATCGATCCCTTCCCCAATGCCTTCGATGTACTCGTCCGTGTCGGAAATGTCGAAGAAGTCACCGCCATCACACAGGTCGGCTAGTTTGGCAAGTACTTCGGCATCGTCGGACCTCGTCACCTTCGGGGGCCGCCGTTCCACCGGGACGGCCATGCGGCTACCCGCATCACGAAGAGGACGACTGCCAGCGACTTCCGCCAGGAAAGCTTCCTCATCGCTCTGCAGCTCGGCGGCCGGCTCCACGGTTGGGGCTTCCCTCGCGGCTTGCTTGGCGGGCGGTGTGCCATGGGGAATGCGCATACCGGCCAGCTTGGAAAACGGGCGGTGGAATGAGCTCTTTTTTGATCCCTTGCCCACAACAAGAGATTAGCTGTTTGGCGTCCAAGTGCAAAAGAGCGAGATTTGGATCGGGAGGCGGCCACGAGTCTGGCGGAAGTGGCTTTCTTGACAGATCCCAGACTGAGGCGAGAATTGCCGCATGGCGGCAAAGCGCAGGCCACGCATAGCCTCGGCGAATCAGGTGGCACTTCCCTTTTCCGAGCCCTGGACAATCGTCAGCATCGTCGAGCGAAATGGAGGAACGGTGGTTTTCGAGGCGCCCGAGGCGACGCGCATCGTGCGGAGCAGGGTGCCGAGAATCCCGTCGGTTCGTGCCGACGCGAATGTTGCGCAGGCTCATCCTCAGATTGGGCTACCTTTCGGCCTTAGGGAGCACGAGGGCAGGGTCATCTGCTGGAGCTGCGCCGTCGATCTCGGGGAACGTCAGCTTCTGGAAACCGGTCCGGGACACTTTTCTTGTCCGGGATGCGGAGCCCGTCTGCCATTCGTGGAATGAGCTCGAGAGTGCCAAAGACAATTCTGCCTTCGGCATCATAGCGGGCAGCAACAGCCGCTGACACGAAAGCGGCATAGGTGGTCCCTTCGCCTGGAATCAGGTGCAGATGGTCTTCGCCGGGAAAGACGCGCTTGATTTCGGCAAGCTGGCGGCGTAGCTCGCCCATCGATCTGTCGAGGCTGTTGACGTCGCCGTTAGTGGGAATCGCTGGAAAGGCACTTTTGGGCGAGATGAGTCTCCATTGATCGCTATCGACTTCGAGAGCGAAATCAGGACCAAGACCAAGACCAAGACCGGGACCGGGACCGGGACCAAGCTTCGACTTGGAGGTTTCTCTCTTGGCGGCTGGACGGCTTCCTGAAGGCTGCTGGCTCGCGCTCGCCGTGGTGCTCGCATTGGAGCCGGTGGTCGTGTCCGCGGCTGTGCTCAGGTCAATGCTCGCTCTCTCGCCGTCCTCGAGGTTGGTTCGTAGCGACAAAGGGAGCACTCCGAGACGTTGCACCGATCCGCCGCCGGTTCGGCCATACCAGTAGTCGTTGGGAGGGACGCGCAGCATCTGCCTATAGCCAACCACCAATTCCAGCCAGTCTGCTCCTTCGGCACGAGCTGCAGTACCGCAGAGCAGGAGCAGAGACGCTGGAGCGCTGGCTGTGAGCGCAATCGCCAGCCGGTCGACCCTCGCGGACGCCGGATTGCGGGTTGTCGACTGCAATCGAGCCTGGGAAAGACGTTGAGTCACCATGGATGCTATGCCTGAGGTTGCCAGGCCAGTGCCGTTACCAAGATCTAGCAGCGGCGCCCAGGAATAGGGTAAGGCGGTGGGGACTTCGGGAACCCGTAGCTCTCCAGGCATTGGGGAAACGGGAAGAGCACTGCTCATTTCGTCAACGAATCGTCGATGCTCGTTCTTGAGGGTCTTTCCCAGGATCGCTATTCGGCTCGTCGAAGCAGCAATCGTATCGGTAAGGTCAGTGGCTGCGCGGGAGAGATCATGCCAGGAAGGGTCGGGCCGTCGCTTCGACGGGTCAGTTGCAAAAAAGGGCTCCGGATCGCTGTCCCAGAGCGGATAGAGGCAGTAGGAGAGCACTCTCGGACGTTCGGCGTATGGAACGCTCACCGCGTCGCGGAATGCTTGATTGCACAGCGCGAAGAGCCGCAGCGTGGCGTTGGCCGCCAGAGGGCCGCCACTCCTGGCGATGGTTTTTTCCTGCGCAGCCCGCACGAGGAGAGAAGAACGGTTGGTAGCAGGGGTTCGGTCGTGCTCGAGTATCACCCGTGCAGCGAGCGCGCCAGGATGCAAGCGGTTCATGGCCAAGAGCCGGTCGACGGCGACAAGTATTCTGTCCAATGCCTGGTCGGTAGCTGCGCTCCCGCTTCCGTCTTCGACTCCGAGAGCAGACAAGAGAATCGTGCGCGCAGCCGAATCGTGGGCGAAGCGCGCAAAGTCGAACAAGTCGATCAGGTAGTGAACGTACGCCCACGCCTCGCGGGAGTCGCCGCGATTCGCCGTTTCGCGGACATGTTCCAGGATACGCAGGCAAGCGGAAGTCGGAGGAATGGCCAGGTCCGCCTGCCCGAAAGCGGGAGCGGTTGGTGGTGTCGCCGGTGCAGCCGGTGCAGCCGGTGCAGCACCGCGGGTAGACAGAGGCGGCGAATCCAGCACAGCAGCAGTCGCCCCGGAAGCACCAGCAGCACGAGCGGAAGAAGTACCGGAAGCGGCCGAGGCAGGCACAGCTCGAGTCTCAAGAGGTGGCTGCGGCTTCGGTGCTCCGGCGCAGGCGGCTATTGCAGCGGCAGCCAGAGACGCCAGAGACGCCAGAGACGGTAGGACAGCAGGGAGTATGACAGCACGCCAGAGCCTCGGAGACCGCTCTCCCCGTCCCTTGCCCTTCTCGATCAGGATTGTCGTTGATTGCACAGCCATCCTCTCCTCATGGTGGGAGAATACCTCCAAGATGCCCGGTCCTCATCAACGGTTGGCGTTTGCCCGCAGCACGAGTTGCGCTGTCGGTCGTAGTCGCCGTGCTGTCAAGCGTGCCGTAACCCTTGCCGCCGGTGTGGCTCTGGCTCTGACGTCGAGGACCGTCCAGGCCTACGAGCTCGACATTTCGTCGAGCTCTGTCGGCCAGGGTTATCAGGTGAGCTGGCAGCGCCGTCACGGGAGTGATCTCCTCCTTGACCGACGCCGTTTCCAGCAGACGCTGGCGCTCAGTGTTTGGGACATACTTGGGCCATCGGAAGGCTCCCAGGAAGATGCCAAGAAGGCACCATTTGACCTCGAATGGGACTCCTTGGTTCGTTTCTCCCACGACTTCGGCAGCTACGCCACCGGTGACATCATGTATCAGCCTGGCCCCGGTCACTTCGACACCGAGCCGGCCGTGGCCTTGGTCCCGGAGCTTGGCGACGAGCAGTACGATTTCGACGTGGTCTATGCTTTCTTGGCGGCGCGCCGAGTCTGGGGCTTCCTCGATGTCCAACTTGGCCGTCAGCTCGACAGCGACGACTTCGAGCTGCTGTCCTACGATGGCATTGGCTTGCAGGCGCGCCTGCCAACGCGGTTGCCGTGGATGTTGTCATTCGAGGTCCACGGAGGGCTGACCGTACGTGGGGGATCACCCCAGGATGCAGGATCGTCGGTGAACGAGCCGGACGGCGTCAGCTCGTCGGAGTGCGTCGCGTTCGACGAAGGCATTGGCCGCTTTCTGCCCGCTCCGCACTGCTACCAGCGCGATCAGCCCATGCCGGCGTTGGGAGTGGCGCTCTCCGCGGCGAGTAGGGCGGGTAGCGAAGCGAGGCTTTCCTACCGGAGATCGTTCTCGCCGGCAGCACCGGGCGTCTATCCATCATCGAGTCGCTCCGGCTATGCCACGAACGCCGAGAGTCTCGGACTGTCAGCCCAGGCGAGCACGCTTGCCGGGAAGCTTCGACCTTTCCTGGCAGCACGCTGGAGCCTGGTCTTGGCCGAGATCGACGAGGCTCGCGCAGGCGTGTCCCTCGGCACTCGCGGACAGGTCGTGTCCGTCGAGCTCTCTCACTCGTTGCCGGGTTTCGACGCCGACTCTCTGTTCAACGTGTTTGCCGGAGGTCCCTATCGCGATCTGCGCCTGAGCTACTATCAGGAGCCCTCGCCCCTGCGGATCGTATCAATCCGTGCGTCGGCGTGGGCTCGGTGCTTTGCCGCCGCATCGGTTGGCTCGGGTCTGGGGTCAGCGCTGTGCCTCGACCTCGACTCGACCGCCATGTCGGCCGGAGTCACTGTCGGTGCTCTTCTCAAGCTCACCACCAAGGGAAACGCTCGCCTGACCGTGTACTACGAAGACGGTTTCGGAGGATTGCAGGCCGGTAGCGATCTCGCTGCCCGGTATCGGCTGTGGCGTGGCACTACGTTCGAGGCTCGGGCGAGCGCGATGTGGCATCGTGTCCCGTGGCGGGCCGAGCTCGATGGAGCCAGCTTTGGAATCCAGGCTGGAGGAAGCATTCCAATTGCCCAGGGAGTAGCCTTTCGCTTGTTTCTCGACGAGAGTCTTGGCGCTCTGTACAAGAGCAACCTGCAGATCCTCGGTTGTCTGGATTTCTTCTTTAGGCCGGAGACGTAGCCGCCGTGCGCAGACCAGTCGTCGTCACCATGCTCGTTGGAATGCTCACTGCCGCCGGAATCGGTCTCGATCTGGTGTCGGCGGCCGACGACGACACCGGCGATGGTGTCCAGCAGTCCGAGTCGCCCTCGCCGCTCATCTTCCCGATTCAGTCGCTGCCGTTTTCCTTCTCGCACTCCAGGCACCTGGCAGGGGAGCAGACCAAATGCCAGACCTGTCACGTTCGTGCCGATACGTCGACCAGATCGACGGACCGTCTCTTCCCGGGGCACCGCGAGTGCTCACCCTGCCACCACCTGGCGCTGCCTTCGCCGCAGCCAAACGTCACAGAGCGCCGAACAGTGGGCTCGTCTTCGGCATGTCGCTCGTGTCATTCGGGGAATTGGGAAGACGATTCTCCGAACGCGCTCAGTGCTCCGCCCGCCAATCTCAAGTTCAGCCATCGCATCCATTCCGCCCGGAGGGTCGAGTGCCAGCGTTGTCATCCCAATCTCGCGTCGATCGGCTTGGCGACCCGAATGCAGCTACCAAAGATGTCTGTCTGTCGCGGCTGCCACGAACAGACGGCCGATGGCACGCGGTGCACGAGTTGCCACCTCGCCGCCGCTGGAGGAACCATCCGGGTCTCTTTTCCGCAAGGATTGCTGGTGCCGTCGGCAGCCCTCGGCATTCGTCACGATCTCGACTATCACTCTGGTCACCGACGACTCACCAGGAGCAATGAGCGACTGTGCAGAGGCTGCCACCGGCGCGAGCAGTGCGTGCGCTGCCACGACAGCCGGCTCAAACCAATGGCGCTCCATCCTGCTGGCTACGTCGGCCTGCACCAGGTCGAGGCACGACGGAACGATCCAGATTGCTCGGCATGCCATCGTCTGCAAAGCTTCTGCACTGGCTGCCACACCCGATCCGGGGTGAGCTCCGACGAGCGTACTTTCGGAAAACAGAAGGGCACGCCGGAGCAGTCGACGAGCACGAAGAAGCAGGGTGGTAGCCCACTGCACCGGTCGTCATTCCATCCAGAAGGCTGGTCATCGACAGATGGCAAAACGAACGGACGCTCTCCAGTTCTGCACGCCCGTCAAGCCAGGGCAAACATCCGCTCGTGCGTTTCGTGCCATCGCGAGCAATCGTGTGCGGAGTGCCACATATCGGTGCGTCCGCATCCTCCCGGGTGGGAGCGCAGCTCCGAATGCCGTAGCCTTGCCAAGCGCAACGGCAGAGTATGCCTGCGCTGTCACGATTCTGCGTTTCTCGCTACCGGCTGCATTGGCCACTGATAATGGATTACTAAAAAAATATTCTCTTGACACCAAACGACTTCAGCCTAGAATCACAGCCCTCGTGACGGAAAGATTGGTCACGGCCGAGTTGGTCCTTGAAAACTGAACAGTGAACGGAACGGGTTTTAAGCCAAGAAGTCGTACATACCACTCCAGCGCAAGCTGGAGTAAGCTCCGGTTTAGGTTAACTGGAGAGTTTGATCCTGGCTCAGAGCGAACGTTAGCGGCGGGCTTAACACATGCAAGTCGCACGAGAAAGGGGCTTCGGCTCCGAGTAAAGTGGCGGACGGGTGAGTAACACGTGGGCAACCTGCCCTTTGGTGGGGGACAACAGCTCGAAAGGGCTGCTAATACCGCATACGTTGGCGGGCTCTACGGAGCCTGCCAGGAAAGCCGGCCTCTGCATGCAAGCTGGCGCCAAAGGAGGGGCTCGCGGCCCATCAGCTAGTTGGTAGGGTAATGGCCTACCAAGGCACAGACGGGTAGCTGGTCTGAGAGGATGATCAGCCACACTGGGACTGAGACACGGCCCAGACTCCTACGGGAGGCAGCAGTGGGGAATATTGGGCAATGGGCGCAAGCCTGACCCAGCCACGCCGCGTGAGTGATGAAGGCCT
>JAZDLZ010000845.1:0-3954 GCA_043801535.1 Pseudomonadota bacterium | reverse complement strand
GATATCGACGACCTGGAGAAGGTAGTGGCCGGCAATCTCAGAGACAGGCAAGCCGAAGCGGCTCGCGCCGAGGGCATTGTCGAAGCAGAGGCGCAGCAGTTGATGGCTTGGCTTCGTTCCCAAGAGCTTGTTCCGACAATCAGAGACTTGCGCGAGCGTTTCCATCAAGTAGCGAACATCGAAGTAGAGCTACTGTTGAGCAATCTGAGGGGAGAGCTCGATCAGCGTAAGGAGGCAGCGATCCGGCGTCTTGGCGAGACGATCGTCAACAAGCTCCTGCACACGCCGCTCAGTGCTCTCAAACAGAGTCAGAGCGGCGATATGGACACCGACGTTCTTCTGGCGGCCACGAGACAGCTGTTCGCGCTGTCCGCTCCGTCCGAGGCTGGGCCGGAGTCGCCAAGATCGTCGATGTCGCTGGCGTCACCAACGTCGCCGGTGTCACCGGCGGTGCCGGTGTCGCCGGCGGCGGTGCCGGTGCCGCTCGCGATGGCCATGGCTGCTGCCATCTCGAAGTCCCCGGTTGCCGGTCGAGAGTCGAGAGCGTCTGCTTGCCCAGAACCGTACGACTCCGAATCCGCGTATCGTCGGGTTCTCACTCCCCAAGTCCTCGACTGTCATTTGCCAACTGATGGCGTGGGGAGCATTCCAAGCCGAGCCGAGCGAGTCGTACAAGGAGAACAGTAAGTCGCCGTCGCAAAATAACTTGAATAGTCTCGCCGCCGATCCATCCCGGCTGGCTGCGTCGCTCGTCGGTAGAAGGGCGGCTGCGAGCCCTCGCCGCCCCCCCGTCGAGGGGACCTCGACGGGTCCCCCCTTTGCATACCGAGAGTATGCGCCCTCCTCGCTCCTTGCCATCCGGGCGCCTCATCGCCGATACTTTATTCAAGTTATTCTGCGACGGCTCCTAAGTCGCCGCGAAGTCTGCGGGAGGGGGTATTGAATGAGCACTCTGGTGATCGGAACGCGGGGCAGCTCGTTGGCCTTGTGGCAGGCGGAATTCACCAAGTCTGAGTTGAAACGACGAGAGCCGGATCTGGCCATCTCGATTCGAGTGCTCAAGACTACCGGTGATAGGGTTCTCGATACGCCGCTTGCCGCCATTGGGGGCAAGGGACTGTTCATCAAGGAAATCGAGGAAGCTCTGCTGCGCCACGAGGTCGACGTAGCTGTCCACAGCATGAAGGACGTACCCACCGATCTCGCACCGGGTCTGGTATTGGCGGGAGTGTCGGCACGCGAGGATCCCAGCGACGCGATTGTTTCCCGTCATCGCGGAGGGCTGAAGGGACTGCCGCCTGGCGCGGTGGTTGGTACCTCTTCCCTGCGACGGGCATGTCAGCTCAAGGCCAACCGTCCCGACCTGAAGATTGTGCCGCTACGCGGAAACGTCGAGACGAGACTGCGGAAACTCGACAGCGGTTCCTTTGACGCTATCGTGCTCGCAACTGCTGGGCTGCTACGGCTGGATCTCGGCAAGAGAATCAGTGAGCGCTTGCCTTTCACGGTGTGTTTGCCAGCGGCGGGGCAGGGCATTCTCGGCCTCGAGGCAAGAGAAGACGATCCACCAACGAGAACGCGGCTCGGCGCGCTCAGTGACCCCCACGCCACGGACTGCGTAACGGCAGAGCGAGCATTCTTGCAGCAGCTGGGGGGAGGATGCCAGACTCCGGTGGCTGCGCACGCCCGAATCGTCGAGGGGGGAGACGTGACGATCGACGGCTTCGTCGGTAGTGTGGATGGCAGCCGCATCCTTCGTGAGCACCTGCGCGGACCGAGAACGCTTGCCAAGAGGCTAGGACAGAAGCTGGCCGATCTGCTGCTCGAGCGCGGCGCGGCCGATCTTTTGGCGTCTGCCCTGGTGAATTGATCGGCGCAAGGTTCATGTCCATTTCGTTCGCCGTTCTTGGAGACCGGGCGCTGCTCCTGTCGTTCGCCGAAAGCACGAGTTGCCTGGCGGATCAGCAGGGTATCGACGAGGAGCTGAACGATCGGGTTCACGCTGTGGCAGCGCGCATCCGCGCCGCCCGGCTTCCTGGGATCGTCGATCTGGTGCCTGCCTATGCTTCCCTGGCCATTCACTACGACCCGTTGGCGTGGGCGACAGGCGGCTCGTGGCCCGATGACGTTCTCGAGGCAACGCTAAAACAGCTCCTCGCCGAGGACATCGAGATCGACTCGCGAGCTCGCCGGAGCGTTGAGATCCCTGTCCTTTACGGCGGCGAGGCTGGGCCCGATCTGGAGGAGGTTTCACGCTACTGCCGGCTTGATTCCGCCGAAGTAGTCCGCCGCCATGCCGCCGGCAGCTACCGGGTCTACATGCTGGGCTTCACCCCCGGGTTCGCGTACCTCGGAGGGATGGATCCCGGCCTGGCCACGCCTCGCCGGACCACCCCACGCAGCAAGGTAGAGGCAGGCTCGGTAGGGATTGCTGGCCAACAGACTGGGATCTACTCCCTCAATTCTCCAGGAGGCTGGCAGATTGTCGGTCGGACACCACTGTCGCTCTTCGATCCGACCCGCACGCCTCCCTGCCTACTCGAGCCTGGGGATAACGTGCGCTTTGTGCCGGTAGACGCCAGGCGCTTTGCCGATTGCCTTCGCGCCGTCGTCGGTGCCAGCGGCGCAGCGTTTTCGAGCATGAGCACGAGCACAAACTGTAGAGCAAGACCCCAGAGCGAACGTCGCTGTCGCGAGGCGCTGGCCATCGAGGTCGAGTCACCGGGGCTCCTGACGACTGTTCAAGACCTGGGTTGCGCTGGCTTCCAGCATCTTGGTGTCGGTCCAGCGGGCGCTGCCGACGATTTCTCGATTCGCCTTGCCAACCTCCTGGCAGGGAATCAGCCGAATGCCCCGGTGCTCGAGATCAACCTGGCCGGTCCTCGATTGCGCTTTCCTGCCGACATCGCGATTGCCCTCTGTGGCGCCGATCTGGCGGCGACGCTCGACGATCAGCCGGTGCCGCTGTGGCGTTCGCTGTTGGTGCGTGCTGGCTCGGTGCTGAGCTTCGGCGGGGCGCGCCTGGGTGCACGAACGTATTTGGCAGTTGCTGGTGGTCTGGCCATCGATCGAAAGCTCGGAAGTGCGTCGACCCACCTGGTTGCGTGCTTTGGCGGATGGCATGGACGCCCGTTGCGGACTGGAGACCTCATACCAATAGCGAGTGTGGATCTGGGACGGTTGCGGGATCGAGAGCAACTGCAGCGTTCGGGCGCTGCTCCGTTCGTGGCGCAGAACAGGCTCGTCGCATGGCAAAGGGAGCTGTCGTTCGCTCGTCCTGCCAAGTTGCGCTTCATCCCCGGTCCAGAGTGGCCAATACTACGAAAGGAGAGTAGCTCTGCGCTGCTCGAGGGATCCTTTGTCGTGGGCAGGCGCTCCAATCGTATGGGCCTCCGATTGGAAGGATTGGAGCTCGTCACGTGCGAGCGTTTGGAGATGGTGAGTGGCCCGGTGGCGACGGGTACGATCCAGCTTCCTCCCGATGGCATACCGATTCTCCTCCTCGCCGACAGGCAGACTACGGGAGGCTACCCGCGACTTGGGGAGATCATCAGCGTAGACCTTCCGGTCGCCGCCCAACTCCGTCCGGGCGAGGCTCTCTGTCTGCGTCCCGTCGAGATTCACCATGCTCAGGCACTGTACCTTGCTCGCGAGCGGCGACTCGCCAGATTGGCGTGCGCGATTGGCGACCAGATCCCCGGCGCTCCATTTGCGAGCTCGGAAAGCGTTGCGGTTGCCAGCCAAAGAGCCCAGCGTAGTACTTGCTGGCTCGGTCTACGTCGCCGGTAAGGAGCTCATTAAAGCATCCAGCACGGGGATGGCAAGGACGCGCTTACCCAGGGGTGTGATCGTTGCTCGTTGGTCCCCGTCGAGGGTGACGAAAACGGAGCGTCAGCGACACCCGACGTGGATGTCTCTCGGTCGGATCGACATGGCAAGGCACCCGAGGGAGCG
>JAZDLZ010000810.1:0-2474 GCA_043801535.1 Pseudomonadota bacterium | reverse complement strand
ATGCAAGCTGGTTGCACGCCCTCCAGAAACTTCTTGATCGAAGCCGACATGGCCGGTGCCTCACAATTGCGACTGGGCAGCGAACCCGCCTGGGGCTACCATCTGAGCAACGTCGAGGAGAGGAACGCGGAATGAGCATCGATCGCGATCGAGTAACCCAGCTTCGCATCTCTGGTCTTCGCGCAATTCGCGATCTTGTCCTGGACTGCCGTGGACTAACCGTGCTGATTGGCGACAATGGCACCGGCAAGAGCTCAATCATCGAGGCGCTCGAGATCTTGCGTCAGTCAGCCAAGCCGTTCTCCCATGTCCCCGATATCATCAGCAAGGGTCATGGGGGGCTGCAATCACTGCTTCGCCGCGGAGCTAGCGAGCTTCGGCTTGGCATTACGATCGAGGGCAACGGTCCTCGAGTGGACTACGATTTTTCGGTAGCATTCGTCGGCAATTCGCCGAGCGTGATCAGCGAACGCGTCGACGCCTATGTGGACACGACGGCGCCAGAGCCATTGCACGCACTGATTCGTACTGGTTCGAGAATCCGGGTCTTCGACACGACCCAAAGACGACTCGTGGACAACGCCGTGCTCAACCAAGATGCAGGCGACAAGACGACCCCCGCGAACAGTGATTGGAATCCCTATGTCGATGCCGCCAATGCATCTATCGGCGATCAGGCACTCGCACTTCCACATCTGGGCCGCAGCCAACAGCCAGCAATACCACGCCTGATTGATGCTCTTGGCCAGATTGATGTGCATGTCCCATTCGAGACTCGTCCGCTCTGGCAGCAAAAGGAGCTCGATATCAGGCAGGGACCGAGATGGCCATCGCTGATCGAATCGACGGATCGATTGGCACGGTACGGAGTCAATCTCCCGAACGCGTTCCAACAGCTTCGCAACGAAGGAGACGCGACCTGGAACCGCGTTATCGAACGTGCGCGACTTGGACTCGGGGAAGATCTCCGCAATTTTCGCTTGAGTCCTGTAGGTCGCGGGAGCATTGAGTTGGAGCTTGATTTCGGAGCGTTTCCAGAAAAGCCCTTGCCAACGGAAGTACTGTCCGAAGGACAGATTAGCTATCTCGCATTCGTTGCCCTCTGTGAGCTCCATTCTTCGCGCTCCCTCCTCGCCTTCGACGAACCAGAGCTACACCTGCATCCTGCCCTTCTTTCGAGGGTTGTCTGGATGCTGGAGGAAGCATCGCAGTCGGCGCCAGTGATCGTCGCAACGCACTCCGACCGA
This sequence comes from Pseudomonadota bacterium, assembly GCA_043801535.1. Lineage (GTDB taxonomy): Bacteria > Myxococcota_A > Polyangia > Haliangiales > SHYZ01 > JAZDLZ01. The sequence continues at coordinate 1,227 of JAZDLZ010000810.1, read as the reverse complement.
TTGCTCGACGCGCTGGCCGAGCCAGCGAGCGCAGTCGTACTCTGCGAGCTCGACGATCAGCGAGCAGTGCGAATCCGGCGCCCAGATCCGGATCGTCTCGGCGAATGGCTATCCGAGTACCGAGGATTGGGAAGCATTCGGGCTGAAGGCTACGAACCTCATGTCTTCGGCGGAGAAGCACAATCTCCTGGAGGGACGGCCGAACGATGATCATCACCATTCTCTGGGAGGATCAGCGCGGCGTCGAGAGCAAGGGCTTCGGGCCTCACGAATTGTTGCTCTCGTGTCTCGCGGACGACATGCTCCTTCCACCTGGTCAGGATCAAGCTGACAGGTTTGAATGCTTTCGGAGGCATCTCAAGGGAGTCGTCAGATCCATTCCGCAGAAAGGGAACTCGAACGTACGCAAGGCGCTTCAGCAGAATGGTGAGCGCCTTGCCAGATCGGGGCCCGTCTTTGCCGTGGTCGATCGTGACAAGATCCGTGAGCTTTGGAAAAACCAGGAATCGATACCAATGGATTGCATGACTGCGATCCGAGGGCGATTCCACCAAGATGCGCCAGGCAAGTACGATCTGGTCTTCTTGGAGCAGAATGTCGAGACGCTATTGGTTGCGGCATTGGCTCTGAATGGCCAGTCGCTCAAAGAAAAGCCGGCCCCAGATGAGAGGGACCGAATCCTGGTCGGGCTGGCTCGGGACGTACCATCAAGGCGCGCTCAACTGCGTCGAGACTGTGGAAGCTTCGATCGCCTCGTGACGCGAGTCGCCGCCCGTGTGCCCCGCCCTAGCATGACGGTCGCCGAAAAGGCTCCAACACACGGGGGCACCTAGCCGAGCCGGGCGCAGCAGCGTCTCGGCACATTCTGGAGTTTGTGCGACGCAAATGCGTCATGCGCGGAATCAGTCAGTAACCTCCAACTCGGCAGGCGCGGCATTGCCGTGTGACGGTGGATGAGGACAGACGGCACAATGGGCTTTCCGATTTGCCTCGAGCCGTTTGATACGTGCGCAAGCTCGCTGTTCGGCCAGCTTGACTGGCAAGTCGGCGGCGCTCCCGGTTTGCTCCTGGGCGTACGCCAACCGCCGCAATGCCGCCAATCGAATTGCTCATCGGTAGACCTCTCGTCGGTGGCCCACCTTGACAACCAGTACCACGAGCACCTTGTCCTCGATGGTGTAGATCACTCGGTAGTCACCCGAGCGAATACGATAGAGCTCACCTCCT
>JAZDLZ010000442.1:0-4647 GCA_043801535.1 Pseudomonadota bacterium | reverse complement strand
GGGGTCGTGAATCGTGGACGAATCCACAGTCATGTCGACAAAACCGTAGTCCTCGTAGTCTCGGAACAAGCCGTAGCTGGCAAACGCGAGCAGCGCCGGCGAGAACGCCCAGTCGAAGCGTGCCCGGCCGCCAACGATATCGCGCTGCGGGTGCACGATTTCCTGGGCAATGCGCTCGACCGTCGGCAGGTTGCTGTAGGCCACCTGCTCGAACTCATTACCGAGGCGGGGCGGCTTGACGACCTCGAGGTCCCCATAGGCCTTGGCCTCGAGCAGGACCGTCGCTCGACCGGCATAGACAGTGGCGCTACCGTAGGTACCATAGCCTTCCGAAAAAACGTGTTCCTTTTCTGTCGGTTCGAATACCCAACGAAGTTGAGTCACTCCCTCCAGGTACAGCCCCAAGGCGTCGATACCCCACTTTCCGACTGGAAGCCTGGCGATGGAGACGGTTGGACCTGCGTGGAGATAGCGATCACCGTAGGATTCACCTCCGGGCTGCCCCCCCCAAAGGGGTTTTTCAAGACTCTCGTGAAACGCCACCATTGCACCGTGACCACCAAACTGGACGCTGCCGATCTTGAGCTGGAAGCTGGCGCCGCCGACGAGATCGAGGGGATCGTCGACGCTGTTTCCGGAAATCTCGTCGAGATTCTGGATGTTCAGGTAGCCAGCCACCGCAGTGGCATCGACCGGACCGGAGTGTACCAGCAACTTGGCGCCACGCACGGTAGTGTCCACGCCGAGCTCGTCGACCTTGCGCAGCGAGAGCGCCAGGCCGCGGCCGAACGAGACATAGGCGTCCCCGAGCTGTAGCTCGAAGTGACGGCCCACGTAGCTCCCCCAGAGCTTCTCCGGCGTATAGCGATCGTCGAAGACGCCATCATCCTTCAGGAACGTTGCCGTGTCGAGCCGAACCGCGACCGTGAACGACTCGTAGCTACCGGTCACGTTCAAGCGCTCCAGCAGCTCGGCATAATTGTCGTTTTTGTCGTTGCCGTCTTCGTTGTTGGTGTGCCACGCCGTGCTCGTCGTCGAGGTAACGTCGACTCGGCCGGCTCTCATTCCCAGGCGGACCTCGCCAGCGTGCGCCGTTCTGACCGCCGCCACGCTCACGACGGCAAGCACAGCCAGACTGAACAGTCTGGGGGGCAGTCTAGGCAGTTTTGTCATCTATTGGCCAGAGGCTGGGTGAGACCCCGAGGCTGAACCTTGGCCCGCGCTCCCGCCCGCGCTTGCACCCAACAGAGCCTTGATCTGCTCCTCGAGCGCGACTTCGTCGCCTGGCGAATAGCCTTCTCGAGTCGCAGCGATCGCCCCATTACGGCCGATCAACACTGCATAGGGCGCGGCCAGCTTGGGGTTGTACACTCCGACGACCCGGGTCTCTTCGTCGAGCAGCACCGGGAAAGTCAGCCCGTACCGTCGCACCTGCGGAGCAACGTTGGCGACTGTTCTCGGATCGTCCATCGAGATTCCCAACACCACCAGTCCGTGATCGCGATAGCTATCGTACAGACGCTGCAGATGGGGCAGCTCACCAGCGCAGGGCACGCACCAGGTTGCCCAGAAGTTGACCAGCACCACCTTGCCCTGAAAGTCGGACAGGCGGACGGTTTGTCCCTCGACGTCCTTGAGCGCGAAGTCACTTGCCTTGCCGACGGTGCCTCCGCGAGACGATCCCGCGCTCGCAGCGCAACCGAGAACGACAAGCCCAAGGAGAGCAGCGGGGAGAAGACGACAGAAGACGAGACGGCCGAAGTTGCGCATCAGCAGCTAGAATAGCTCCTCGAGGTAGTAATCGAGGACTTGGCGGAAGGCCGGCTCGTCGTAGTTTTGGGTAACGGTGAGAATCTCCATGTTCGTCGCGTTGACGATAACGTGCATTGGCAAGGCAGCGGTGGCTCCCGCGACGTAGCGACTCAATACCCACTCCGGGTCGACCATGGTCGGGATTCTCAGCTTGAACGTATCACCCCACGCCTTGACGAACTCGGCGGTCGCAGCCTGGCCATGGGTTTGAGTCTGGCAGATCGTGGAAATGAATCGCACTCCCTGGGCGGCGTACTCGTCGGCAAGATCGCTCACGTGCTGAGCTTCTTGCTGGCATGCTGGGCACCATCCTGCCGACGAGTTGATCACGATGATCTTCACGCTCGGATCGCTGCAGCCGCACACCTCTTTGAGATCGAAGTAGCGCACCTTCTCATTGAAAGGGTCCTTGTCAGCGTCTGTCCCGTCGATGTACCCCTCCTCCCACGACTCGTTGCGGATCGTCTCCCCCTGCACCGTACCGTATGGCGCCGGCGGGTAGTCTGCTGACTCGAAAGCATCTGGTCCGGCATCGATCGTTACGCTCTCGGCTGGATCGCAGGCGGACAGCGCAGCAACAATGGCCAAAGGCAAAAGCAGGCTAGCTACGTTCCTCATGAGGCGACTCCCTGGACAAGCTGTGTGCATGAACCCTACCTTGAGCCACCGAGCGAATCAACAGTAAATGGCAGCCCGATAGTAGCCGGCGTAAGCGCGGCCTCGACTTCCTTAGCCAGCTCCAGCGCCGCCATGTCACCGCCCGGCCACATAATGGTGACATAGCATCCGGTATCTCCATCCCAGAGCATTACCTGGTCGCGATTGCGCAAGCAGCCTCGACCAAGGCCGGACACCTCGACGAAAGTGCCGTTCTGGGCCATGGTCATCTTCTTGATGTCGCGAATGTCTTCGGCACTCTGCTTGACGCGACAGTCGCAGGTAACCAAGGCCCCGTGGGAACCGCTCTTGCGAAAACGGCACTGCTCCGGACACCCTGCGCAAGGCGTCACGTGGTTGAGCGTTGCCCCGGGAAACAAGCGTTCTCGTGCCTCCACCGGGATGAGCCGGTCGCAGTAACTACTACCAGGATCAGCGGCGCTCGCCGAACCCGTGCTCGACCTGTCCTGGCATCCGACCAGAGAGACGATCGCGACCAGCGCCGAAAAAACGATCGTGGCCGCTTGCGGAGCAACGGTTCGTCTCCTCGCACCAGCCAAGCTCTCTCGAAGTTCTATACGCGGTCGCTTCATGCCGGCAACATTAGCAGGATCCCGCGATTGGCGCGCCACTGGCTCGCCAGCAAGCTCGCGCGCCACCCGGTCCGGTCCGGTCCTCCTAGTCGGTGAAGGTCTTGTGAATGACCATCGATTGATTGCTGTAGCTCGACTTCACCACTACCGTGGCCTCGCTGGTGGTGAAGCCGCCGCTAAAAGTGGTCGGCGTGAACGGGGAAGCAACGTCCTTGACCACCGGATCGGTCGGAACAAGGACGACTCCCTGGTTGGTCGGCGGAGCAGGCAACAGCTGCGACGAACCGGAGACGGTGATCAACCCCGATACCAGTTTGTAGGTCGCGTTGCTGGTAGCGTCGCAGAGCACAATCACCCCGCCGCGATCGACGAACGCGTCCAGGGTCGCCGCCCAGGCCGAGCTGATCGTCGCGAACGGCGCAGCGAGACTCTGCTCGTAGATAAGGAAGACGTGCTTGTCGGCGAGCAGGGTGGCCAACTGGGTGTAGTTGGCGAGGTCGGTGATGGTCGCGCTCCGACCCAGTGCTCCGGCGCGAGCCCCAATGGCTGCCTTGGAATTGGTGATCTTGGTTGCCGTCGAATACTGGGTGTACCCGAGCACCTGGACCGTCCCCGTCGTATTGGCAAGCAACACCGAGTTGCCGATGATCTTGTCTTCGTCGGTGCTGCGATTCGAGAAGTCATGGCCAATCAGCACCATGTGTCCAGGCGGGCGAGGCACCTCTTTGCGAACCACCACTGCCGCGTCCCCGCTGGTCTCGACCACGATTTGGCCGTCCGTCGCGCCGAAGGAGAAGCTCGCCGTGTTGGCGGTGGCCAGGTAGGACTCTCCCACTCGTGCTGCCACGGGATCCAAGGAGTCCACGACGTTGAGCTCCGTTCCCTGGACCACCGATGCCGAACCATTGACTGCGAGCAGTCCCGCGCTGGCCAGGATCTGCCAGGTCCCGTGCAGCCCGCCGTTCTTGTCGCAAACGACAACCATGCCGCCGCTGCGCACGAAGCTTGGCAAGGTTCCGCTCCAGGCAGTGCCAATCGCCGTCAAGGTGGCCTGGTCTGCGGTCTCCTGCTCGTAGATCAACAGAACGTGCTTGCCGGAAATGGCCGCGGCCAAGCCTCCCGACGAGGTAAGCGAGGTCCGATTCCAGGTCCTGCCAATTGCCGTTGCCCTCGCCGCGATCGCCGCATTGGTGTCGTCGACCTGTCCGGATACGGTGGTATCGGCGTACTCGGTGTATGCGAGCACCTCGACCGTGGTGGCCTCGGTGGGGGTATTGGCCATGAACACGGCGTTGCCAATCATCGTGCCGGTAGCCGTGCTGGCCTGGGAGAAATCGTGCCCGACGAGGACGATCTGCCCGTATCCTCCGGCAACACAGGCTTTTCCGTCACCGCTCTGGTCAACGAAACCCGTCGGGCAGGTACAGCCGAAACTGCCGCCGGTGTTGGTGCAGAGGGCGAACGGATCGCAGGGATATGGAGTCTGCTGGCACTCGTCGATGTCGGTGCAAGAAACGCCGTCGCCTTCGTAGCCAGCGAGACAATCGCACTCGTAGCCGCCAGGCAGATTCGTACAGGTGGCCAA
>JAZDLZ010000790.1:0-5234 GCA_043801535.1 Pseudomonadota bacterium | reverse complement strand
GCCCGTCGCCAAGAGGACGGACCAGTGGTAGCACTGGTCATAGCCGCTCGCGAGCTCCCCCAGCACGGCAACCACGGCCTTGAGCGTTGCCTGCCGCCGAGCCTCGTAGTCGTCCTCGCTCGCCTTGCGCTCCAGGAGTTTCGCCCACAGCGCCGTCGCTTGCGGCAGGATTCGCCGCTCGATTTCGCCGGCGATGGCCCGGGGAGCCCGCGTCTCGCCGACAGTTATCCCCGGACACTCAGCACCATAGCGGGACTGATACAATTCTGACAGGACTGACAGTGAGATGTTCAGCCGCCGGTCGTTTCGCCGCACGAACAGCTCGAACGTTGGCCCCTGGAGGTGCCCGACGCCCGCTCTCTCATCGCCCTTCGCCGACCACCCGTCCCCGAGGTGCTCGGCGACCTGCTCCAGGGACGCGAAAAGAAAGCTCTTGTTAGTTGTCATCTCATCCCCTCTCCTCGCCCGGCTTCGCCCACGGGCTGGGCTTCGGCCTACGTGGCCGGCGAACCGAATGCCCACTCCTGCATCCCCCACGCCTGGTAGTAGGCGTCAGGGTCAGTGGCGTCCCACCAGCCTGCCGCCGACCACCCGACGCGGAAGACTTGCGCCTCCCGGTTGGCCCGATGGTGGGCGGTGCACTCCCGGCTGATCTGGAGGAGTTGCGCTCGCGTCAGTTCCCCCGCCTGACACGTATAAATTGCGTACTCCTCGCCGCCGCCTAGCAGTCGCCGTGTCATCTCCGTTCTCCTCGCTCCCCGTCTGCCGCTGGGATTGCGACCAGCTTCTCCGGGTTACGGAGCCGGCCTACGTGGCCGGCTGGGCTGTGTCAGCCGTCCGGGTGCGGCTCTCCCGTCCGTGCTGCTCTACTGCTTGCCGCTGCTGCCAAGCGTCCTCGGCGCACTTGGCGTGATAACGTGCGATCTCCGCATCTTCTGCCGAGGTGCGGATGACCTGCCCCGGTTGCGGTGTCTTGAAGTACTGCATCTCGTTTCTCCTCTAGTCCTCGATGTGGCGATAGTTCTCGTCGTGGATGTCCTCGCTGCGGCCATCCTCCGTCCAGCCACGAGCCTTCAGCATCTCGCCGGCTGTGCGATAGCTGATAGAGCCAGAGATTGCGACTCCCAACTTCGCCAGCTTCCGAGCCTGCGTCTTGCTCGCTTTGTACTCTGCCATCTCCGTTCTCCTCGCCAGCCGGGTCGCTCCCTGCTGACAATGAGATAATACCAGAGCGTGCTAGCATTGTCAATAGGGAGAATGTTAAATGTTTGTTAAATGCTAGCGGGTTCTGTGGTCGCCACGAACCCCCGCCGCTCCGCCTCGGCGTCGATCAGCCGGCCCACAGTCTCGTTCTCCGAGAGCCCGGTGGCGCGCTTGATCCGCAGCAGACGCTCGCTCCGCTCCGGCGTCAGCCGGTAATAGACCTGGACAGTTACCCTCCGCGTGGTCCTGATTGCCATCTCCCAACCTCCCCCATCTGTGTTTCCTGCGCTCATTATAGCACGGCGTGCTAGCCCGCGCAAGGCCCAAAATGAGCGTTTGAGAGGCGATTGTAGCGCCAACGTAGTGGCTCCCGGCGCTGAAAACAGGCCAAAACAGGCTCCGGGACCGCTCCCGGAGCCCGACCGGCCCAAACGTTTCTATCGCCAAGGCCTGAATAAACGTCATGTTATATACCAATGCGTGCTAGCTCGCTCTTGTCATATATAAATGCCCCCCCGATTACATATAAAAAGGAGGCTTGTGAAATGCCCGTACGGGGCCGTTTTGGGGGCGGGCTGTATAAGTGGACGTCCGGCGCTGAGGCGGAATGCCTAATTGCGGCGGCTATAATAGCCGTCGCTATGTTTCCGGCGGATGTCCAGGAAAACACAAACCGGCCGGTTTTCTAGACATGCTCTTCCTCGCCATCTGGTAGTTGTCCAGTTAGCAGCAATAAGAGCAGGTCCGCCTTGGTCACGAAAACACCGTTGACTGTAATCCACGTGCTGTCGTCCGGTGTAGTCTTCTCAAACCGCACGACGTAATGGCCGCGGTATGCCTTGCTCCGTACCCCGCGCATGGTCCTAACCCTTGTGCCGCTGGCAGTGGTGAGCATCTGCGCGACGATGCCATGCGTGTCGTCCTGAGCGTCCGTGCACTGGCCGCCGTACCGTTTCTCCTCTAGCGTGATTAGCCAGTGGTCTCGGTAGCAGTGCCAGATGTAATCCAGGTTCTGGTTGTCGAATCGGCGGCTGGTGTGTGGCTCGGGGAGCGCGCGAAGCCACAGGCTAAACGGCGTGGAGATTGGTACCTCGCCGCCGCAATGTGGGCACTTCACGTTGTGTTGCCATGCGCGCGTCATTCTGCCAACCTCCGCTGTGCCGTGGTGAATGCCACCAGGTCGACATCGCAGCCGATGAAGGCACGCGCGAGGTGCTTCGCGGCCAGCGCCGTCGTGCCGCTGCCGAGGAAGGGATCGAGGATCATGGCGCCTGGGTCCGTCAGCCGTGCAATGTAGGACTCGGCGCAACCGATAGATTGCTGCCAGTCGTGGCTCTCCTTGGTGCGCGCATCGCTCATGTAGCCGTCCTCAAACCAGGGGCCTGGTACATAGGGACCGCGGGCATAGAACAGAAGCGGCTTCACTGTACTTCGGATGTGTTTCTGCTGCACCTGATTCGCCGGGCCGGGAGTCCACAAGGCTCCGAGCCAGACGTATTCCAGTTTTTGTGCCAGCGCGTGCATCACGGTTGGCAGATGGTATTGGCCAGAGTAGGCCACCAGAAGATGGCCGGGTTTCAGGATGCGAGCCGCAAGCGCCGCCAGGTCTCCCCACAGCGGCAGATATTCTGCTGGGTAGGGCGGGTCGGTGAAGACCAGGTCGACCGATGCGTCTGGTAGATCGGCCAGGACGGTACGGAAGTCGCCGAGGCGCAGGTCGATGCCGGGAACCGCTGGGGTCGGTATCGGATCGGCGGCGCGCTGCTCAGCCTCACGCTCGCGCTTCACCCGCTCTAGGCGCTTTACTACCAGGTAGCGAATCTTCTTGGCAGTTACGTCCTCACCGTATTCCGCCTTCAGTTCGTGCCACACCTCGATCACCGCTTGCTCATCTTGCCTGGCAAGCGGGACCAACTCGCGTGCCTGCCTTTCGGTAGTTGGTGATTCGGACCCATGGGTCCCATTCTCAGGCGCAGACGATAATAACTGGACTACGTTCGCGCCGTCCATTACCCGGCGGGCGTGACGCGCAGTCATACTCCAGCGTTCCTGGCAGTAGTCCTCGAACGTGACATGGCCTTGCTCCCGATAAAGGCGTCCGTCTCGTATTGCCATCAACGCCTTGCCGACCTCGACAAAGGTGGTCAACCCATGTTCGATGACTTGCTCTAGTTCGCACAGTGTCTTCCCCGGAACGATTACGATGGTCCCTCGGTCAACGTAACCACAGGAAGGACACTGGACATAGTCATGCTCATCGTCAGGCGGTTCATCGGCAGGGGACCAATTGGCAGAGGTATTGTGGCAGTCGGGACATTCTATGGTAGAATCAAGACGCATGACGACCTCCATCGTTGTGCCGGGCCCGGGGTTGCTATCTGCAACGCTCGGGCCATTTCTTGGCGGTATTATAGCACGTCCTGGAGACAACAGAAGGCCCGGCACCCGCCGAAGGTGCCGAGCCCTCTGCCAGAGGAAAGGAGGTGCCGGAAGCTATCTAGCGACTGCCCCACGTCGCCACTGCCGCATTCGCCCTTTCTCTGATTGCCAGCAACTCGTCTCGTAGGCGGCGCCCGGCGGGGAGTGCATCGTTGCAGACGCCCAGTAGCGTGGCCGCCACATCCAGCCAGGTTTTGCCGTAGCCCTGGAATCCGGCCGCCACATTCGCATCCCAGTCCTCGTCGATCGGCCGTACTCGGTATAGTGCCAATTTCGCCTGCACTGGCACGACGTAGCTGTCCCAGTTCACCTGCCGCCAGCCCGTGCCCGAGACGCCAGTGACCCCGGCGTTGTAGGCGGCGATGACCCTGGCCTCGTCGTCGGGGTAGGCGTCGTGACAGGCGCGGAGGTAGTCGGCGGCGACCATCGCGTTTGTCGGCGTCTCCAAGAGTTTGTCGGGATTGTCGCGGTAGGAGAGGCCGGCACCGTTTAGATTGATCTGCCAGTAGCCGAGTGACAATCCCTTCGTGATGTCCCCGATCCGCCGGGTCCAGCCTGCGCTCTCGGCGTGGCCGATGGCAAGCAACAGCGCGAGGTCTACGCCGTACGTCTGAGCAGCAGCACGAGCCGCTCTCAGGATTGTGGCTGGGACTTGCAAATGGTTGCCTCCTGTGCTATTCTGTGGATATCCCCCCTGTTGCTTCGGCAGCAGGGTGCGAGGCTGCCTAACCGGCAGCCTCTGCTATTGTACTCTCCTCATATTCCCATCTCCCAGGTTGCCTCGGTCCGTCCACACTTCCTGCCCGGCCACGACATAGGCCGTGGTCTCATTCGTCGCCTTGCACCAGGTGGCGTAGCCCTGCTGGCCGACGGCGAGGCTTACCTCGTGGATGGTACCAGGGAAGTGCCACACCTCCGATTCGAGCCACGGTCCCACAAACGGCTCGCATTTGGCGAAGCCGGCGCCGACTACAGGTACAGGCACGCTGCCACCCCCAGTCTTCGGATGTGCCGTCACCAGTTGCAGAATCTCTGGCCGGCGGCTCCAGTCATTGATCGAGTGCTGCCCCGTCGGGTCCTGCGCGATAAACGGCGTGCCGGCGAGCACATAGTCGTAAGCGTAGAGCGACTCAAACCACTGTATGATCTCGGCCGGTGCCGTCGCTCGCAGCACATTCATTCCGCCCGACTCAGCGCAAAAGATCGGCTTGTCGGGGAACAGATCGTGAAGCAGCTCGAACCGATGGCCACGGAATCGGTCCAGCACCTGATCCGCCGCAAACCAGTAGGGATGGCTGTTGAGAACACCATACGCCTCAATCGACTCGCGGCAGATGTCCAGGCCGATGTAGCCGAGGTCGTTCTGGTCGTCGGAGTGGCCGTAAGCGACTGCGGGCCAGTGGAGACGCTCTTTCGGACAGCCAGTCTGGGCCATGAACTCGGCGGCCCACTCCAGATTCCACCAGTTGATCCGAGTATACCACTCGGCTGTCCAGCCCCCGCCCTCAGTCTCAAGATTCTGCTCGTTGGCAGGTGTAACGTGGCAGCCGAGACTCGCCAGTGACCAGCCCCCACGGTCCCGCGTGTACTCC
>JAZDLZ010000786.1:0-2979 GCA_043801535.1 Pseudomonadota bacterium | reverse complement strand
CTCGTTCAAGATGAGACCAGCGGCGAACGCTCCAACGATCGGCGCAAGGTCGACCAGGTGGGCCAAGAACGCCAGCAAGAAGCAGAATGCGAGCGCGATCGCCAGGAGCATGCCGTGAATCTGCAAGTAGGTGGCGGCACGAAACAGGCGGCGGGAGATCGGACCGCCCAGAATGACTGCTCCGCCCAGGAATATGGCCGCCTTGGCGATGATCCAGAGCACTCCGCCCACTCCCATCTGTTGGCCGGGATCGGCAGCGCTAGTAACAATGCCCTGTACTACCGCGAGGACTATCAGACCGAGGACATCATCGATCACTGCCGCGCCCAGGATGATGCGTCCCTCGGTGGACTGGATTCGTCCTACATCCTTGAGAACTCGGGCGGTGATCCCGACCGAAGTCGCGGTGAGGATGGCTCCAATGAAGACGTGAGCGTGCCAGGTTAGTTGAGGGATCATCGCGCGGGCGACGAGATAGCCGAGAGTCATTGGCACTACCACACCAACGACGGCTACCAGCATGGACGAGGCTCCCACGCGAAGCATCTTGCCCACGTCGCTCTCGAGGCCTACCTCGAAAAGCAGGAGCACCACTCCGACTTCGGCCAGAACCCGGATGGTTTCGCCATCGACCACGAAACCAAGCTCGTGGACGCCGAGGAGAGGGAGGTTGCCGAGGATTATTCCCGCCAACAGCTCGCCCAGCACCGTCGGTTGACCGATGCGGACAAAGAGATCGCCGACCAGCTTGGCAGCCATGAGAATGATGGCGAGCGCCAGCATGATTTTCGCCGGGTCTGCTCCGTCACCCGGTGGCGCGGAGGCACAGCAAGCCAGGGCTATTCCGACGAAACCGACCAGACGAAGATGCTTGCGGCTTGCCATGGGCACGCGATTATATCTTCGCGGCTGCTTCCGGCGGCACACAATCCACCATGCAAGTCCAAATCCCAGAAAAGACTGCTCTCGACCTCGGCTGGCCGCAGCTTCTCGAGCACTGGGCGGCGAAGTGTCACACCGAGGCTGGGGCTCGGGCTGTGCGCGTCTTGCCGTTTCTCGACGAGCCAGCGCAGGCAGAGGAGAGGATTGCCCAGACCAGCGAGGCGCGACAGCTCTACGAGATGGGCGAGCCGCCCCCGTTCGCCGGCATCCGAGGAGTCGGGACTGCGGTAGCTCGGGCAGACAAGGGGGGGGCGCTCACCGGCGAGGAGCTCGTCGAAGTCGGAGAGACGATCGCCGGCTGTGCGCGCCTGCGCCGGCATCTGGTCGGCCAGCAGGCGCAAGTGCCGAGATTGGCGGCGGTAGCATCGTCGATCCTGGAGCTGTCCCACGTGTCGGCGCCGATTCTCGATTCCTTTGACGACGGCCGGCACCTTCTCGATAGCGCCAGTCCGGCGCTCGGTCCGTTGCGTCGCAAGCTCGACAAGCTGCACGCCGAGCTCGGCAGGCGAGCCCAGTCGCTCGTCGACGATCCGGACGTAACCCCGTATCTTCAGGATCGGTTCTACACCAGCCGCGAGGATCGCTACGTTCTGCCGGTCAAATCGAGCCTGCGCGCCAGAGTCCGGGGCATCGTGCACGGTACCTCGCAGAGCGGCCAGACGGTGTTCATCGAGCCCGAGGAAATCATCGAGCTGAACAACCGTCTCAAGCTCGCCGAGAGCGAAGTTGCCGAGGAGGAGAGACGTATCCTTGCCGAGCTGTCGAGCCTGGTCAGGGAAGCGGCTCCCGCAATCGGGGTCGCCGTCGGTACGGCTACCGTTCTGGACGTGGTCTGCGCGGCAGCGCGTCTCGCCGAGGCAATGGCTGCCCTGCCTCCTGCGATCGATCGCTCTGGCCGTCTCGCGCTCCGCGGTGCCAGGCACCCTTTGATGGTGCTCGGAGGCTCGGCGTGCGTGCCCATCGATCTCGAGCTGGCGCCGCGGACCGTATTGGTGGTTTCCGGTCCCAATGCTGGCGGCAAGACGGTCAGCCTCAAGACGACGGGTCTCTTGGCCTTGATGGTGCGCGTCGGCCTGCACTTGCCGACCGCGACCCGCGCCGAGGTTCCCTGGTACTCGGGGATATGGACGGACATAGGAGACGAACAGAGCCTGGAGCGGAATCTCTCCACCTTCAGCGCGCACCTACTCCGGCTGCGCGATTTCGTCGCTCGCGCCGACCAGACTACCTTGCTGTTGATTGACGAGCTGGCAGTGGGCACCGACCCAGAGCAGGGCGCGTCGCTAGCCCAGGCAGTGCTCGAGGAGCTCGCTATTCGGGCGGCTCACACCCTGGTCACGACCCACTACGAGCGTCTCAAGTGCCTGGCACCCACCGACGGAAGATTCGTCAACGCGTCGGTTGGCTTCGACCTGGAGCGAATGGTCCCCACCTTCCGGCTACACTTGGGTCTCCCAGGATCGTCGGGGGCAATCGACCTGGCCCGACGTCTGGCGATGCCGGGAACGATCGTCACCCGAGCCGAGATCCTGCTGGGCGAGCGGCAGGCGACCGTGGATGCCTTGCTGCGCGCCGTAGCCGACGAGAGACACCGGCTCGAGCTCGAGCAGGAGAGCGCTGCGCGCGCTGCGCGGATGGCGGATGCTGCCAAGCACCAGGCAGAGTCGGCCCGGCAGGCGGCCGAGGCCAAGCTCTACGATCTTCGTCACGGCTATCACGACGAGGCAATGGCGGCCCTGAGACAGGCGCGCGACGAGCTAGACGGCCTGCGCAAGGAGATCCGGCGGGGCGGCCGGGATGCCAATCTCGACGAAGCGAAACAGGAGATTGCGCGGATCGCCGGCGTTGTGGCCGGCCATGCTCCAAAACCGCGAGCACCCGACACCGAACGTGCGCCTCCGGAGATGCTGGTCGTGGGAGCGAATGTGCTCGTTGCGTCGCTGGGTGCGCGGGGACGGATAGTCGACCTGCCCAGGAACGGCCGGGTCGCCGTGCAGATTGGCCGCCTGCACACCAGCGTGCCGGTCGAGGACGTCC
>JAZDLZ010000778.1:0-5021 GCA_043801535.1 Pseudomonadota bacterium | reverse complement strand
AACCCGGGCTGGCGAAAAACCTCAGGAATTCTGTTCTCCTGGCTGCTTAAGTGACTGGCACTGCTCTAGCTTCTCTGTCGCCCTCCGGAAGCGACGGCAACCGGTAGCTCGAAGCTGAACGTCGAGCCTTCGCCCTCCCGGCTCTCTACCTTGATGGTACCACCGGCAGTCTCGATGATCTGCTTGACGACCGACAAACCGAGGCCCGTGCCCTGCCCGCGCGGCTTGGTCGTGTAGTATGGCGCGAAAACGCTGGCGAGACGATCCTGGGGGATTCCGCAGCCGTTGTCTTCGACCTCGCAGAAAACGACGGGCTGCTCTGCTCCTGTTGCCAGGTGCATGCCCACGCGAATGCGGCCTGGCCGTGACTTGCTCTGGGCGAGCGCATCGGCGGCGTTTCCCAGCAAGTTGATGAACACCTGCTCCATGCTTATGCGCCTGGCTCGCACCAGCGCGCCTTTCTCGGCGAAATCCAGCTCGACCTCGACGTTTCGCAGCTTGCTCGCCCGCAGCAGGGAAATGGCATCGATCACTGCATCCTTGAGATCGACGAAGGTCTCTCCGATATCGTCAGGCCGCCCGAGATCCATGAGATGGGTAGCGTGCTCGTGCAGATGATCGGCGGCCTTCGCAAGCTCCTCGAGATCGCTCTCGAGGGGCAGCTCTCCCTTCTTCACCCGATCCCCGACGAACTGCAACAGGCACTTCATGATGGCCACGCTGTTCTTGATCTCGTGCCCGACTCCGCCGGCAATCGTGCCCAGCGTGGCGAGCCGATCCGCCCGGATCAGGTCGGTGCGCACCTTGGCAAGCTCGTTCTCCACCGCAAGACCAGTCGCTGCGAGCTGGCCATGGTGCTCGACTGCCGCGTCGAGGGCAGCGCTGAGAGTCGGCAGCGGACATGGCTTGAGCAGCAGCCGAAAGATGTTGCCCTCGTTGACCGCCTCGATGGCCTTTTCCAGGTCTGCATTGCCTGTCAGCAGCAGTCGAACCGTTGTCGGGGCGAGCTTGCGCGCTTGGGCCAAAAAGGTTGTGCCGTCCATGTGCGGCATGCGCAAGTCGCTCACGATCGCGGCAAAACGACCGCCCTGGCTGATCTCCCTGAGCCCCTGCACTCCGCTCGTCGCGGTCCGGATGTCGAACCGCTTGCGCAAGGCAACGCGAAGTCCTTCGACGACATTCGCTTCGTCGTCGACACACAGTATCCGCGGACGGGAATCTGGCAACCCCATGTACCTATGCCTCGATCCTCAATGCCTCCTCGGCAGCTACCGAGCGCCAGCCCGCCACGTGAGCTGCGCCACCAATCGCCGTGATGTACTTGGCGTCGAGCTTGGCCGGCGCCAGGCGCTCGTCTGGAAGCTGTTCCTCGGCGAGAACTCCAGACACGTGAGTGGTTGCCACCAGATCGAATTCCTGGCGGGCGGCCCGCTGGGGGGAATGGTGGTGTGCCACTGCTTCGACGATTGCCAGCGGCAGTCCCCACAAGCCAAGAAGGTACGACGCGACCGCGGGGTGGCCGAATCCCCAGCTCTCCTGTTCGACCTCGCTCTGGGGACGGCCCGTCCTCGACGCAGCGCTCCTCATGACCGCGACTTCGTTGGGCAGGTGCACGGCCAGGATGAGCCTTCCCAAGTCCTGCAGCATTGCCGCAGTGTAGGCATCGTTGGCTCGTTCCTTGGACGTAATGCGCCTGGCAATCCGAGCAGCCAGATATGCCCTGGCCTGCTCGCGCTCCATCGAGAAGCCTGGGACCGTCAGCCGGCCGCGGAAGACATCGAACACCGAGATACCGAGGAGCACGTCGCGCAGCACGTGAGTGCCAAGATACGCCAGGGCATCCTTGATGTTGCCAATCCGTCTGCCTAGCCCGAAAAAACCCGAATTCACCAGTTGCAGCAGCTTGGCGCACATTGCCGCGTCCTGCTCGACAATGCGCACCAGCTTTGGCACCGACACCCCTGGATCGCTGAGAGCCTGATTGAGCTCCAGATAGACTCGAGGCAACGACGGAAGCCCGGCTGTCCCGCCCACAACCTGCCGAACGAGGTTGTTCTTGAGCACGCTGCGCAGTCCTACTGCTCGCTCGAGCACCTGAATCAACGCATCGGCCGGACACGGTTTGACGAGAAACTGGTGGGCAACCAAGCTGGCCTTCACCGAGGCCACCAACTCCGGCGTGCCGGAGAGCACCACCCGTACGACATCGGGGTAGCGTTGCTGCACCTGGCGCAGCAGGGTCATGCCATCTACCTTGTTCATGCGCAGGTCGGAGACGATCACGTCGACCGTGCCAGTGCCGAACAGCGCCAACGCCTCCTCGGCGCTGCCAACGAAGCACATCTCCCACACCTGCCGGTAGCGGCGCAGCACGTTGGCAAGCCCGGACAACACGAGCGGCTCGTCGTCGACGAAGACCATGCGTGCCAAGAGCTATCCCTCCTCGTCACCAATCGGCAAACGGATAGAAAACGTCGTGCCCTCCCCTGGGATGCTCTCGAAGGACAACCGGCCCTGATGCTGTTCTACTACCGCTCTGGCTATCGCCAGTCCTTGGCCAGTGCCCTTCCCCACGGGTTTCGTCGTAAAGAACGGCTCGAAGATCCGATGGCGGACGCTCTCTGGAATGCCGCCACCATTGTCCTGGATAGCAATCACCACCGAGCCGTCCTCCGCGGTGGTTCTGATGCGAAGCTGTCCCTTCTGGTCTTGGCCTACCCACCTGTCAGCCAGGGCGTGGGCAGCATTCACGATCAGGTTCAAGAATACCTGGCACAGATCCGAGCCATTGCACAGCACCAGGGGCAGATCGGCGAAGTCCGTCTCGACCTCGGCGTGGTACTTGTACTCGTGTCGCGCCACAGTGAGGGTGATCGAGAGCGCCTTGTTGATGTCGACCAAGCTCCGCTCTTTGTCGCCGGGATGGGCGAACTCCTTGAGCGCCCGGACAATCGTGCTGACTCGTTCGAGGCCGACCAGCGCTCGCTCCAGCGCTTTGGGAATCTCGGCAGTGAGATACTCCAGGTCGGCAGCATTCTCGGACGCCGCCAAGTCGTCGGCTTCGGCGGACGACATCCTGCCAGAGCTCCGAAGCGCGGCGAATAGTCGCTGGTGCTCTGCCAAGAGCTTGCTCAAGTCCTCCCATCCGCTCTGAAGGAACAAGGTGCTGTCCGAAACAAACTGGACCGGAGTATTGATCTCGTGGGCAATGCCGGCAGCGAGCTGACCCACCGACTCGAGCTTGTGGGCCTGGGTGAGAATCATCTCTCGGCGCTTGCGCTCGGCAATGTCGATGGCGGCAACCGTCATTCCTGCTGGGGTGCCATTCCTCTGCGGGCGATGGCTGACTCTGGCCAGGACCGGCACGGTCCGCCCGTCGCTGGCGCGCAAAGAGAGCTCGCTGCAATCGCCTGGGCCGTCGAGGCGGCCGTCGGCAATCAAGCCGAGGAACGGCCTGCCGAGAAGCTCCTCGGACGGTTGGCCAACCAGCGCCAGCGCTTGGTGGTTGAGAGCCTCCACTGTTCCGTCACAATCGAGGACAAAGAGTGGCAGGTCCAGGGAGCGCAGAGCGTCCGCGAGGTGACAGTCATCGCGCGTACCGCTGCTACCTGCATCCTTTCCTTCGCTGGGGCTCGCGCCCTGCAAAGTACTCCAGGTGTTTCCGTTTCTGTCCACGGCTTACTGCCCTTCGTGTTGTTCCCATCTCGAGGAACAGCTTGTTGCCGGTCAGTTCATCACAGACCAGCAGCTCAGGCAAGTCGGCTCACGACCTCGCGAGGAACAACGAGCTGGAACTCTCCGGCCTGTACACCATCGCGCTGCGTCTCGACCAGGATGGCAAGCTGGGCTTCCACGGGCCAGCTAGCAAGCTCCCCAAGAGTTGGAGGAAGGAAATGAGCCTGCAGATCGCCAAGCGCCAAGGCGTCCACGAGCGTGTCACGCACCCTCCCGAGGGTGATTCGGTGGATCTCGTCCATCGTCTCAGCCCAGAGCCCATCAAGCGGCGTGCTCGGAGCCTGCGCTCGCTCGCGCATGGCCCGCGGCGGCACGCGCATGAGGGTGCCCGAGCACAGCACTGCCAACGGCCAGCCGAGCATGCACACGCCCAACAGGTTCTGGTCGGCGTCGAGCACCGAACCAGCCCGCGATCCTGGTCCCATTTCGGCCATGGCCTGCCGAACTGAGCTGCTGCGCGCCCGCACTCGAGTAATGTGCAGCTCATCGCCAATAATCGTCCCCAATGCCCGCGCAATCGCAGCCAGAACCTCCGACAACTTGGCCTTCCTGGTGTTCGCCGTGGCACCGCCGAGCTCGGGCGGCAGCGACCAGGTAGCTGCCAGATGGGAACCAGGAGTCGAAGCTCCCCGCGTCATGAGGCGATTCACCGTTTCCGCCAATTCCGAAGGCACAAACGGCTTGTTGATGACCGCGTCGACCCGGATACTCCCGAGCTTCCCGAGGAGATCTCCAGTGCGCATCGCAGTGAGGATGCAGAACCTCGCCGACTTGCCAGCATGAGTGCCATGGGCGGCACGCAGGAACTCCAATCCGTCCATTACCGGCATGGCCATGTCACAGATCACGACATCGGGCGATCCGGCCGCCAAATGTTTTAGCGCCTCGGCACCATTGCTCGCTTCGTAAATGGCAGAAAAAGTGAGACCGCTCTCCTGTAGCGAACGGACCACCATCTTGCGCATGGCGAGAGAATCATCAGCCACCAACAGCCTCATCGCGGACCTCGCATAGTAGGACTATCCATATCGTACCAATAGCCTGGATTAACGGCTAGGAAGCTTTCAGAAAGGACCTCGGCTGAAGGCGGAGTTGGGTTCGCAGATGTCGGCGAAAGCGTTGCATTTTTTTGGCGAGCAGATGAATCCGGGTGTGTCCCGATCGGTCAACGGGCTAGCCGTTCTCGGTCCCCTGTCCCTTGTTCCTAGTTCCTTGTTCAATTCCGACGACGACGAAGGGAACAAGGAACTAGGGACAAGGAACCAGGAACTGGAACAGCCCCCCCG
>JAZDLZ010000657.1:0-7956 GCA_043801535.1 Pseudomonadota bacterium | reverse complement strand
CCGCAAACCTCTGCCATCCGCACATTGTGACCGTGTTTGCGGTAGGTACGCACGAGGGCCGGCCATACCTGGCGCTCGAGTATCTCGAAGGGCAGAACCTGCGGCAACGGATGGTCGAGCAGCGGCCGGGTGTGCGTGAGTCGCTGCGCATAGTGTTGGCGATTGCCCAGGCGCTGGTCGAGGCGCACCGACATCAGGTGCTGCATCGTGACTTGAAGCCAGAGAACGTCGTGCTGGCCAAGGATGGGAGGCTGCGGCTGGTTGACCTCGGGTTGGCCAAGATACGGGCAGGTATCGCGCCAGACCGGACTCCCGAGAGGGGGCACGATCGCAGTCGTGATGGATCGGGATCGGAAGCAAGCGATGGCCTATCGGGCGAGGATGCGGCACGTGGCCGCCTGTCTGTGCCCGGTCCGAGCGTCGATGCGCCCCATGTCACGCCCCGTGTCGCCGACGATTTTGGTAGTGGCACGGCGAGGTATCACGTCACGGTGGCGGGGACGATTCAGGGTACGCCGGCATACATGGCACCGGAGCAGTGGCGAAGCGAGGAGTGCAGCGAGGCGACGGACGTTTGGGCAGTCGGGGTGATCCTGCACGAGCTATTGGTTGGCCGGCGACCTTACCAGGGGAAGGCGATTCTAGCGCTGGGACATGTCGTGGCAGAGCCACAGCCCGTGCCTGCGCTTGTTCCCAGCCAGGGTATTTCCGCCGAAATGGTCGATCTGGTGGGCCGTTGCCTGGCCAAGGATGCTCGAGAGCGGCCATCGGCTGCGCAAGTCGTCGATGCACTCGAGCGGTTGCTAGGAGAAGGAGATGGCAGGCGCCAGGTTGGAGTCGAGCAGAGTCCGTTCCGCGGGCTGTTTCCGTTTTCCGAACGTCATGCCGACCTGTTTTTCGGACGTGACAGCGAGATTGCGATCTTCCTCGAGAGCCTGCGCGAACAGGCTGTCGTGCCAGTGGTAGGACCATCTGGTGCGGGCAAGAGCTCATTCGTGAAGGCAGGGGTGATTCCCCGTTTGCGCGAGCAAGGCGCATGGACGGCGCTGACGCTTCGTCCCGGTGCTGATCCGTTTGCCGTGCTTGCGTCCCGTCTGATGGTTGGCGAAAGCGCCCGGCGGGTAAGTGAGCAGGTCGCCAGTATCCACAGCTCGGATCTCGTCCCGCCGGGGATCGACGGGGATATGGTTGGCCGCGCGGGAGGCCAGTTGTCGGCCATTACCGACGAACAATCGCTTGCCAAGCAGCTCGTTGGGCGTCCCGAAACATTGGGACTGATGCTGCACGATTTGGCGGTCCGCGAGCGGTGCAAGGTGCTGCTGTTCGTGGATCAGCTCGAGGAAGTATTCACCATGGTTGCGGACGGGATGGTGCGCGATGCGTTTGTCCGTGCCATCTGCGCGGTGGCCGATCATCCGTCGAGCCCCGTGCGGGCGGTGTTCACGATTCGTGACGATTTTCTTGGCTTTCTCGAAGGTGGAGCAGAGGTGGTGGCGGCGCTCGCTCGGGTATTCGTGCTGCGACGTCCAGGCAGAGAGGCATTGGCTGAGGTGCTCACTCGTCCGCTGACCAAGGCTGGCTATGCTTATGACGACCCGTCGTTGGTGTCAGAAATGGTGGAGTCAGTAAGGGACGAGCCTGCTTGTCTGCCATTGCTGCAATTCGCTTGTCAGATGCTGTGGGATCGTCGCGACAAGGACAAGCGCCTGCTGTGTCGGTCGACCTACCAAGCAATGGGTGGGGTGGCGGGTTCCCTTGCCGAGCATGCCGATGGAGTGCTGGCAGGCATGGCAACGGCACAAGTGGAGTTGGCACGGCAGCTCTTGCTTCGACTGGTAACGTCCGCGGGGACGCGGCGGGTGGTGCCGGTGATGGCGGCGGTGGCCGGGCTCGGGCCTGGAGTCGAGGCAGTGCTGGAGAAGCTAACTCAGGCTCGTCTGCTCATGGTGCGAAGGGCAGGCGAAGCAGTAGAACATAGGCAGAAGCAGCACGGAATGGGAGGGAACGGAGGACAGAGACGGGGAGCATTTGGTGGCGATAGCGGTGGTGGCGGTGGCGAGACAGTGCTAGAGCTGGTACACGAATCGTTGGTGCGTGCCTGGGGTCGATTGGCACGCTGGCTAGAGGAAAGCCACGAGGAAAGGGCAGTTCTTGCCGAGGTCGAGCAAGCCGCAGAGCTGTGGCACCAGCGCGGCCGCCGCGACGACGAAGTGTGGCACGGAGATGCGCTCGCGGATGCCCGCCGCAGGCTGGCGCGCCTTGCCACCAAGATGCCGGAGCAGGTCGGGGAGTTCTTGGAGGCCGGGCTGCGCCGGGAGAGGCGGCGACGTCTGCACAAGCGAGCTCTGCTGGTCGTAGCAATGGCGGCAATGGCGGTGGCGGCGGCGGTGTCGCTGCTCGTAGCAAGGCGAATGAGCGAACAGCGCCATGCCGCCGAGGCGCAGCGGCGGCTAGCCGAGACCGAACGGGAGCGGGCCGAGCAACGCGAGGCCGAAGCGAAGCGCGAAGGATCGAGGGCAGCATTTGGCCGCGGCGATATGCTCGAGGCGCGAGCCAAGCTGCGCGCGTCTCTGGAGACCAGTGATTCGACGATGGGTCGCGCCCTGTGGGGACAAGTCCAAGAGGAGCCATTGGTATTGGCAAGGAGTCTGGGCGCGGGTTGGGTCGATGGAATTGCCTATGCAGCGGATGGCAAGACGGTTGCTGCCGTGACCCATAGTGACAGGGTGTTCTTCGTGGACACCGAGACTGCTGCGTTCCGCATGCTGCGTATGGCCGTTGGCTTGGCTTCGATCGCTCTCTCACCGGATGGCAAGTACCTCGCCTTAGGCACCGGCACGGGCCCAGTACTTGTTCTGGATTTGGCGCAGGGCAGCACGAGAGAGCTGGTTGGCCACCGTAACGTGGTATTTGGCTTGGCTTTCGACACCTCCAGCAGACTGCTGGCCTCGGGAAGTACCGATACTAACGCGCGGCTATGGGACGTTGAGAGTGGCCGGGAACTGGCGGTGTTGCGCGGCCATCAGATGAGCATTACCAGGCTCGCTTTCGGAGCCGCTGAGGTTCTTTTCACAGCGAGCAAGGATGGAACGGTTCGCCAGTGGGATTCCAAGACTGGAGCTAGTCGCGTCGTGGTGAAGATGAACGGTCCCGTCTATGGGATCGCGGTAGATCATTCTGGCGATGAGCTCATTACTGGTGGTATCGATCGGACAATCCGTCGCTGGAAGATAGAAACTGGAGAGGAGCTGGCAGTGCTGCATGGGCACCTTGAGCCTGTAATCTCTATAGCGTTGAGTCCAGACAGGCGAACACTTGCGTCAAGCAGCACCGACGGGACGGTAATGCTGTGGGGGCGGTATTCTGGTCGTCACGTCGTTCTTGGTCGTCACGAGGGAGCGGCTATTGGCGTTGCCATGAGCCCGGATGGAAGGTCGGTGGCCTCGGCCGGCTTCGATGGCACGGTGCGATTGTGGCAGGTACGGATGAAACCGGATCGTACCAAGGAATCGGGCCATACTGGGGTAGTCCACTGCTTGGCGTTCTCTCCCGACGGCAGCTTGCTTGGCTCAGGAGCTGAGGACAGCACTTTGCGCACCTGGGATGTCCGAACAGGCAGGCAGAGAGCACTCTTGCAGGGGCATCGAGGTACAATAACCGGGGTAGCGTTCAGCACGGATGGCACGACCGTGGCCTCGAGCAGTCACGATCGCGACGTACGCCTCTGGAACGTGGCCAGCGGCACTAGCGAAGAGCTGCGGCCGCGTCATGGAATCGAAGCTCTGGATGTTGCCTTCGACTCGGCCGGCAACACGCTTGTCTCCAGTGGATCAGACGGGCTGATACGAATCTGGGATGTGCGGTCCCAGATGCTGAGGGGCGAGCTGCGCGGCGAGGCTGTTGCTGGTAGCCTCACCCTTAGTCGCGACGGCGCCACGATCGCTGCTGCGGCCAGAAATGGTACGGCATACGTCTGGGATCAGAAGGCCGCTCGAGTTACAGCCAAGCTCCCTGGACACGGGACCGAGGCCTGGGGTGTTGCGTTCGCGGCCGACGGCGGTTCGCTCGTCGCCAGTGGCTACGACGGCGTGGTGAGGCGTTGGGATCTGGCGCGAAGAACTGCCACCATCCTTGGCAAGCATGACGCTCAGGTCGGCAGGCTGGCGATTAGCCCCGACGGAAAGCTCCTTGGCACGCCCTGTTACGATGGTACCGTTCGTCTCTGGGATATGGCCAGTGGAGAAGTCAAGAGGGAGTTGCGCGGGCACCGCGGCGCAGTGCTGATGGTGCGCTTCAGTCCGGATAGCAAGCTGATCGCTAGCAGTAGCCAAGATGGCACGGTGCGCACCTGGGACACGGTGACAGGTCGGCCATTCTGGCGAGCACCTCTTCTGATGCTGGGCTCCCCGCCTCGCGTCCATACGCACGAAGGTTGGATAGAGCTCGATGAGGCGAGCGAGAGAGCAGGCCAGGACACGCCCGCAAGGGGGACGCCGGCAGACGGTACGCCGGCAGCACAGTCGCCTGAAGAACGGGCGGTACCTCGACGAGAAACAGGAGGGGCGGCAGCTTCAACAGGTTGGCGCCGGGCGGTGGCAGAAGAGGCGAGGATCGCTGCGCCGTTAGCCCTTGCCAGCGATGGTTTGTGCCTTCTCACCTACGACGGCGAGCTGCAGCTATGGAGCATGAGGACAGACCGTCTTCTGGCTAGTGAGTCACTGGCGAATGCCACCCAGGTGGCGGCAACCGAGCGTGGGTGTCTGGCGTTGGCCGATGGTCGTGCGCTTCTGCTGACCGAGGGAGCTGTGTCTGCGGTGAGAGGGAACGGAGACCACAGTGACGAAGGCGCTCACGGTTTCGTTCATCACGAGCTTTCCAGCGAGGCAACCGTTCTTACCTTCCAAGGAGGTCGTATCCTGGTGGTGAGTGGCAAGGAGGCACTGGTATTCGCCGAGGACGGCCACGAGGAGACCAGAGTGCCGGTGGAGCGCGGCGTGAGCGCTCTGGGCCTGCTCGGCGACCGCCGCCTTCTGGTTGTTGGCCATGATACGGGTGATATCGAGCTTTTGCCGATTAGTCCCGGGACATCCAAGCCTAGCTATACCTTCGAGGAGACACTGCCGTCGGCGATAGAGCGGTTCAGCGAGGGACCGCGCAGGACGCTGATGGTTGGCTATTCGAGCGGTGATTTGGGGGTGTGGAGTCTGGAGAACGGCAAACGCCTGCGCCATTCCAAATTGCACGGCCCGATCGTTCATCTACTCGTCGATAGTGAGACCAGCCGCCTGTACGCTGCCACCGAGCTAGGTGACTACCAGTCAAACGACATGACGACGTTCTATCACGACTATTGTGTGCTGATGCGTCATGTCTGGGAAAGCGTGCCTGTGGTCTGGGAAAACGGAATGCCCGTCGTCCGCCAACCTCCTCACAGTCATCGCTGTCTTGCTGTCGTGAAGCTGGCGGCAGAGTGATTGGCATTGAGGTTAGTCGACACCTCCGCCAGGCACGACGATAAAGACGTCGCGCCGATCGAGCTCGGTGACGTTGTCGCCCAGAACCCTTATGGCGACGGTGAAGAGCTGCGCCTCGCGACGTTGCGGCACGGTGGTGTTGCGCGCGAACACCCGAAACTGCACATCGTCGCCCGGCATCACGTTCCGGAACGTGTCACCCTCGATTTTGGAGCCTCGCGGCGGTGGCTCGACCGGAACGATTGATTCGACGAAGAGGCCAGTGTCGATGTCGGGCAAGAGGAATGGGTCACTGGTCGCCACCGCGGCGATGTCGATTGTCGCGGAAGTTACGAGGGTCTTGATCGCATCGACGATCGGAGAGTCTATGCCGGTGCCTCCTTCGCTCATGTCGAAGGCGAGCGGGCACAGCCCCGAGTCCTTGTCGGGTGGTCTGGTAGGCTTGTCGCCGATACCGGTGCGGCATTGCGTTTCGGTTGGAGCCCAGGCGGTTGGTGGCACCATCGCCTCGGTGGCGAGCGCCATTCTCTCGAACTCGAGCCGTTGACCCGGCTCGGAGGTGATGCCGACAAAGCGGGCTCCGATCGCCTGGGCGGCCGCTATCGTCTGTTCGCGAGTGTGGGCTTGGATACTGCGCTCGGCGTAGCCACCGTCCTTGTCGCTTTCGTATGGCAGATGGTCTGGCGCGTCGGTGACCTGGACGACGATGGGAAGTGCGCCGACGCGGAAGCCGACACCGCCAAGGAGTCCGTGACCCTTGCTCCCGTCATAGCCGAGCCACGGGTCGAATTTCGGCACGGAGCCAGCCTGACGAGTAGTCCAGACGATACCTTCACCCGTTACTGCCTGGTACAGCGCCTCGATCCCCGATTCTTCGGTGTCGTTGCCCCCGGAGTGGTAGAGCGCGTTTAGTCCGTTCTGCACGTCGTCGATGTTGGTCGTGATCCGCTGGGCAAGCATGAAGGGAAGATCGCCGTAGTCGCCGAACGGCGCCACGGGGAAATCCTTGTACCAGCTAACGCCCATCGCAACGTTGGCGACATTGACGCTGATCAAATCTACCATCGCTCGCAGTGATTGCTGGAGCGTGTAGATTGCTCCCATCATCGAGCTAGTAGTGTCGACTTGAAAGAGAACGTCGGCCTTGACGATCGAGGTCGAGAAGTGGAGGACATCGCTCTTGCCGTCGCCGAGATAGGGCAGCACGAAGTAGAAATCGTCGGCAGAGAGAGTGCTCGTGTCGTCGCCAGGATCGGTGTGCGCCGCCCACTCGACGACATCCAGGAATCCGTCTTCGTCGGTATCTTGGATCCGAGGATTGCTTTCGCCGGGATCGACGACACCGTCTTGATTGCGGTCCTCCTGGCTATCAGCCAGACCGTCGTTGTCGGAGTCGACGTCAAGGAAATCGTAGGCATGGTCGGAGTCGGAGTTGGCAGGGTTCTGCGGATCGGCTCCGGCTTCGATCGCGTCGCTGATCAGGTCGCCGTCGGCATCCAAATCCCGGTAGGCCGGCGTTTCGTCGCCGTCGTCGTCACGCAGTCCTTCCAGCTCGTCCGGGATTCCGTCGCCGTCGGATTCGGTGTCCAGATAGTCGGGAGTACCGTCGCGGTCCGAGTCGAGCGGTGTGCTCGTGTCCGTTCCGATTTCCCTGGTGTCGTCGATCCGGTCACCATCGTCGTCGGGATCCCGATAGTTCGGAATGCTATCGCCGTCCAGATCATCGGCACCCTCGGTCTTGTCGGTGATTCCGTTGGCGTCCGAATCGGAGCTACGGAAGTCGGGCACGCCGTCTCTGTCGGAATCGAGAGGCGGACTGCACGGATCGGTGTCGCCGGCTTCGACGGCGTCGTCAAGGCCGTCGTT
This sequence comes from Pseudomonadota bacterium, assembly GCA_043801535.1. Classification (GTDB taxonomy): domain Bacteria; phylum Myxococcota_A; class Polyangia; order Haliangiales; family SHYZ01; genus JAZDLZ01. Next base: position 616 of record JAZDLZ010000657.1, on the reverse strand, counting down.
GTCGGAATCGGTGTCTTCGCAGTCGGGGGTGCCGTCGGAATCAGTATCTCGACTCGGGGCTCCCTCATCGCCATCGAAGATGTAGTCGAAATCGCGATCGCTGGTCGGGTCGAGGCATCGGTCGCGATTCGCATCGGTGCCCGCGTCGACGGTGGCCGCGTCTGGCGCTGCCTGGTTGGACGGATCGCAGCCGAAGGCGATGGCCAAGCACAGCACGGCGCCCCAGAAACGAGCATCCGTCACCCGTGCCTTCCCGTGCCGCCCAGCGGCGGCTCCGTTCCGAGAAACCGCCATTCGAAGCGCGATCCAGGCATGAATAGCTCTCTTCGTCCTCATCAGATACCTTTGTTCCCGGCTATTGGTATTCGCCTGCATGGTAGCCTGCAGGATGGCGGACGGCAAGGCCGTGACTGCCATCACCCACCATTGGTCCTTTGCCGGCGAGAAACCCCAAAACGGCGATAGTGACCACGAGCGCAGCGCGGCTTCGCCGCGCGGAAGGGGGGGCCCCGTTGAGCTTTGCTCGACGGGGGGGCGGTGAGGGCTCGCAGCCGCCCTTAGATCGAGTCGCGGAGGGGAGGTCCTGAGGCGCGTTAGCGCCGGATCAGGGCCAGAG
>JAZDLZ010000650.1:0-3063 GCA_043801535.1 Pseudomonadota bacterium | reverse complement strand
ACGCGCCCGCCGCGGCTCGCCCATCCGGCGTGCCCGACGCAGCGCATCGAGTCGACCAAGCTCGTCTGGCCGAAGCTGTTCGTCGAGAGACTCCGGCACATGCGTCCTCCTCGGCGCTTCCCCCAGATCCGGCAGCGCCCTCGGCTGTGCCACGGCCACGCCGCACTCTTCCACCGGGTGCGCCGCTCGATAGGGTTTCTCTGGGAACGCTCGTTCCTGGATCGCGTCGATCCCGCGAGATCCCCGCGGTCAACGAGGTCTCGGTCTTCGAGATTCCTCTCGACCTCGACGACCTCGAGGTGGTCGAACAGTCGGAAAAGTGTGGCCGGACTTCGTTGCCGTCGGTAACGCGGGCAGCTTCGGCGGTGCTGCCTCGCACGCCACTGTTCTCGTCGCTGGACGAGAAGAGCCTGGGCACGGTGATCGAGAGAGTCAAACTGATACGGCTGGAGCCTGACCAGATTCTTTTCAGGCAGGGCGACCGAGGGGACTCGCTCTACGTGGTTGCCGAGGGAGAAGTCGCGGTGGTGGCCGAGCCGACTGGCGGTATTGGAGGTGTGGGGCTCGCTCAAGAAGGCGCTGCGTCAGACAGCCCGGTGGAAGTCGCTCGTCTCGGAGAAGGCGCGTTCTTCGGCGAGGTCGCCATACTTACCGACCAGCCTCGAACGGCATCGGTTATGGCCACGGCCCACACGACGGTTCTTGCCATCGATCGGGATCTTATCGGCGATCTCATCGAGGAGTCGCCGGAGGTGCTGCGGATTCTGCTCCGCTTCCTGCGCGATCGGCTGGTAGATACCTTGGTTGATACTAGCCCGCTCTTTGCCCCGTTTTCGGAGGGCGATCGCCATGGCTTGGCGGCGCGTTTTCTCTTTCTCGAAGTGGAAAAGGGCGTCGTGCTGGTGGAGAAAAACAAACCGGTGCCGGGGCTGTTCATCTTGTTGTGCGGCGAGGCCACCGCGTCCCTGGGCGAGAGACACCTTGGTGTTCTTGGCTCTGGCGACATCTTCGGCGAGACATCCTTGCTGGGGCGCGATTGTGGCAGACTGACGATTCGAACCCAGACGAAAGCGTTCCTGCTCGAGCTACCTCGCCTGGTCTTCAACGAGGTAATAATGACGCATCCTCAAGTCCTCGAGTACTTGGACTGCCTTGCCGAAGAGCGGCAGCGTTTTATCGAAGCGACTCTCGAGGGAAAGACGGCGAGATACCAAGGCGAAAGGCTGCAGATGGTGTGACATGTCCCTCCCTGGCTGGATAGTTGGTTTGGTAGGTCTTGTCGTTATTGTCTTTGGCGTCTACCGGATCAGGCTGGCAGTGCGTTCGGGAACCGGCCCCGAGCCGAGGCACGGGCCCGTCGGCATGGCTCGCATGGGACGAGGATCCAATCTCGGGTTTGGTATTGCCTATATCGTGCTTGGAGGACTCCTCATACTCCGAGCTATGGGCTTGAAGGTGCCGTGGTTCGGATAGCGGTGTAGTATGGGATCCGTGATGCATGCCAGTGCCCGCATACTCGTCGCTGGGAGAGACGCAGCAAGTCGTGACGAGTTGGCAGCGCTGCTCAAGGCCAGTGGATTCACCGCGGTACGCTGCGCAGAGGCCAGTGCCAGTGCAGAGGCCAGTGCCGGCGCTGATGCCGGCGCTGAATCGGAGACCGGGGCTGAAGTCGAAGCCGGAGCCGACCCAGTAGCAGGAGCTCGGGAACCTTGCGACTTGGCGGTCCTGTTGCTGGGTCAACGCGGCCAGGAAGATGCCGACGATCGCCTGCTCTTTTCTGCTCGAGGAAAGATCCCGGTAATTGCCGTCGTACCGCGTGAGCCTGCCCTGGCAGCAGATTTGGCGCTCGTCAAGGGCGCCGACGAGGTCCTTTGCGAGCCAGTCACGGCCAGCGATCTTGCATTCCGCGTCAGAGCGCAGCTAGGGGCTTGGCCTCGTGCCGAGGACATCCTGTTGGGAATGCTGCGACCGCTCTCCAGCAGCAGCGGAGATGCCGCCGAGCAGATCCGCCAGGCGCTACAGCTCGCCTCGGACGTCATGGGATTCGAGCGAGCATTGCTGCTGCTCATCGGCGACTTGTCCGACCAGGTTTGCATCTTTTGTTCCACTGACGAGCCGTTCGTCTCGAGCTCGGTTCCGGTTGTCGAGCGTCGAGCCTACCCGGAGGTCGACATTCTGCGGACCGGAGGAGCGCCGGTCTTCTCGGGCGACGTCACCGTCGATCCCAGGCTCGGACCGGGCTCGGAAGCGCTGGCAGCGCTGGACGTTCGCGCTCTGGCTGCATTCCCGATCGAGTGGCACGGAGAGGTCTGTGCCGGGCTGCTCTTTCGTTCTTCGCAGCCGGTCGAATGGCCACGTCCGGCGAAATGGCTTTCCTTTGGCTGTATCGCCGCGGGAATTCTTGCCCAACGAATCGGTGGCGGGCAGATCGCTGCGACGATAAGGGAGCAGACCCAGCGAGTGTCGCGGCTGCGCTACGAAACGCAGCGCCAGATGAAGGCTATCGAGCAGCTCAAGGCCTATTTCGAGGCATCGTCGGACGGGATCGTGGTTCTCGACGGGCAGGGCACCGTCTTGTTCGTCAACCGGGCTGCCGAATCGATGACTGGCTATGCAAGGCGGGGGCTCATTGGCACCCCGCTCGCCGATCTGGTATCGGCGGAACAGCGGTCGACCCTGATCGAGGTGACCAGCAAGGTCTTGGAAGGCGTGAACCTGGAGGCGTTCGATCTCAACCTGCGGACGACCAGCGGCGATTCGCTGTGCGTGTCGGTCGCGACATCTACCGTGCTGGCCGAGCAGGGCGCGGCGATCCTGATGTTTCGCGACGTGACCGCGGAGCGGCTGCTCGAGGCAGAGCTTCGCAGCACCAAGGAGTTTCTCGAGAAGCTGATCGACTCGGCGGTCGACGCGATCATCTCGGCCGACACGCGTGGCAACGTCATCGTGTTCAACCGTGGTGCCGAGCGTATCCTGGGCTGGAAGGCAGAGGAAGTAATCGGCCGGGTGAGCGTCGAGAGACTGTATCCCGAGGGGGTGGCCAGGCAGGTCATGCGCATGCTC
>JAZDLZ010000640.1:0-2648 GCA_043801535.1 Pseudomonadota bacterium | reverse complement strand
GGGCCCCATCGAGGTTCCCTCGATGGGGGGGCGGCGAGGGCTCGCAGCCGCCCTTTGATCATCGGGGCGGCGAGGGCTCGCAGCCGCCCTTTGATCATCGGGGCGGCGAGGGCTCGCAGCCGCCCTTTGATCATCGAGCTCCTCCAGTACCTCATCGAACTTTCCCTCGTCCAAGCTCATCTCGGCGAGCATCAGTCGAAGTCGAATCGCTCTTGCCGGGTCTACTGCCATTGCCTTGGCCAGGATGCGGCGCACCATATCGTCCACCTGTCGCTGGGGAGGCCGGCTCGGCGAAGCCGCCAAAGAACGTGCCTGCAAGATGTATCCTTGAATCCAGCGGGGAGCGACCGCCAATAGCCTTTCCGCCGTCGTCATGGCGGCATCCGCATCGCCATACCGGGAAAGAACAATCTGAGCGAGCAACAACTCGCGGAGCAGCTCGATCGACGATTGACGGCCGGGTAACGAAGCCAGCGCCACCTCTGGCACAATCGAGCTCGGAGGTCTGCGCACCAGCACTGGACGACCGGCTTCGTTCTCCTCCGGCACTGTCGCTGCTGTTTGCTCTGTGCCGCGATTCGGCAGGGCTCCCGGAAGGAGTATGCTCTCACTCGCCTGCCCGGTACGAGGATCGCGCACCATCACCGTCATCCGCACGTTGGAGCCGAGAGTTGCTGCCTCGAGCAATAGGCGATGAGAGCCGCGCGGCAGCGTGGCCACCGACGAAAGCTCCCAGGACAGGAAGCGCCGGGCTGTGTCCCTTCGAAGCACCAGGGTATCCCCGAGCCAGAGACGGAAGAAGGCATCGGGATCCTCGACCCGAACGACCAACTCGGCCTCTGCCTCGCTCCTCGCCGTCACGATCGAGTCCAGCACATACCGCGACGCTCGGCCTCGATGCGACCGCAACATCGTCTCGCAGCGCGGCGCCGGAAGCAATCTCGGCCAATCCCTCACGACCCGCACGGCAAACGGCGGAGAACCTGGAAACGACTGCGAAGACGATGACGAAGACGACGGAGACGACGACGACGGAAAGGGGGGAGACGCGGGGGAGGAAAGCGACAGCGACGGCGGCGGTGGTAGCGACGGCGGCGCGAGAAGTCGGAGGTGCGGGGCAGGATCGTCATCAGAGGCGCTGACCAGCCACGACGGGACGCAACCCGTCCGCGACGCGAGCTCCTTGCTCGCCTCGTCGTCGCTGCTCGCATTCACCCACACGGAAAGCGCCTGGAGAACCGACGACGCGACTCGCGGCGGCGTGGGCTGGCGCGATAGCTCGAGCAGCTTGTTGCGAAAATCCAGCCGGCCGCCGGCCGAAATGACAACGATCCGCTGCAGCACGTGTCCCAGCGCTGCTTCTGCCCATTGGTCGTACGGCGCCAGCTCAACGACCCGCTGGTACGAGTCGAGCGCCCGACTGTCGTCTGCCCATTCGTCGTATATCGTCGCTAGCGCGAAGAGAGCGAGAACATCAGTAGGACGAGCTGCCAGCGTCCGCGCTAGCTCCCTCTCGGCCTTTTCGCTGTCTCCATTCATCCAGGCGAGAATGCCGACCTCCCGCCGAACGTCCAGATTGGTCGGACGCTCGGCGAGGTACGCCTCGGCCGCAGCCAAGGAAGTCTCGATCGTGGGCTCGGCACGACGCCGAATCGGCTGTCGACCTGCACAGCTGCCGAAAACCAAGAAAACGGCAGCAAGAACGAGCGTCGAGAAAGGACGTTCTCTCCGGTCCGAGACGACTGGTTCCGAGATTCGTGGTCCAGGATTCTGCGCGGTCGATCCTGGCTGTCTTCCCATCATCGACGAACCTCGATCCCCTGGTTCAGAGCACTGTCTACGGCGACCAGAAAGTCTCGCCACTCGGAGTACTGCCGGGCGGGGATGCGGTCTCCATCGAACCGGAGGACACAGCTCACTTTGATTTCTCCTGTGTTTGCGCCCGAAGCTGCAATCGTCTCGACCGACATCTTGAACGACCCGAACGGCGAGCTGAGCGCAACCGGTCGCGGTAGCGATTTGGCGCTCATTCCCGCAGGAAAACGGAACACCACCGTCTCGTCCTGCACCCACCGATAGTCCAACACGGTGTCGTGCTGCCGCCTCGACGAGGAAGCGTATCCTACCGCGAGCTCGCTCGGTCGCCCGAGGGCAGTGACGAGAATACCGCCGTCCCTGCTTGCCCGGCCGAGTTGGGGTACCGTGCCCTCGGCATGAACCCGTGCCGAGCGATCGAGGTCGTCGAGATCCATCGTCACCGCGGTCACTCTTGCTCCGGCAAAGAAACCGTTCCAGAGCTTTTCGTAGCGATCCCTTCTCTCGCCCGGCGCCTGAAAAGCACGTCGTGCGCCGGCGGCAGCTTGACCCTCGATGTTCACGTCCTCGGCGACTTGCGCTGAGCCATCTTCGCCCAGCAATATCCTTGTGCTCCGCCTGATGACATTGCGGTCTGCCGCGTCAGTAGGAATCTGGACGAACTGTCCTTCGCCGCCGTCGACGATCAAGCCGGCAATTCCTTGGTCGTGGAATGGAAGCTCGGTCACCCCAGAGAATTCGGCGGTCCCGTCGAGGTAGAGGCCCAGCGACGGGACATAGGCAATGGCGTGATTGAAGAGCGCCAGCGAAGCCGGATACTCGTCTACTACTCC
>JAZDLZ010000635.1:0-2980 GCA_043801535.1 Pseudomonadota bacterium | reverse complement strand
TAACTTGAACAGTCTCGCCGCCGATCCATCCCGGCTGGCTGCGTCGCTCGTCGGTTTCATACCGAGAGTATGCGCCCTCCTCGCTCCTTGCCATCCGGGCGCCTCATCGTCGATACTCTATTCAAGTTATTCTGCGACGGCTCCTTAGCGTGGTCTAGCGACGTTCCGGCGTCGTCGTAGTCGGCGGCGGCGTCGAAATCGTCGTCGTCGTTTGCCCGTCAGGCCCGGCAGGAACACCCGATACGCTGAAGCGGTAGTTGCCTCGCATGAATTCGCCGACAAACCAACGCATCGCGTCCTGACTGGCCATGAACATATCCAATTGCCGTGAGCAGGCCATAAGTCTTCCCACAATGTCAAGCCTGTGCTCCATCTCCTCGCGCGGATATTTGCGCAGCCAGGCGTTGACCAGGTCGTGTCTCACGTCGACCGAAAAGCCGTGACGGAGCAGGCACTCTTGCAGGAATCGGGCACGAAGGTTCTTGCGCAGAGGGTCAGCCGCTCCCCCTTTGAAACGGAAGTTCACGAAACTGGCATTCGGGGTGTCGCCAATGCAGGCGTCGACCATGGCGTAGTGATAGGCAATGCGGGAATTGAAGTTCACGTAGTTGTCGGCGATCGCCACGTAGCTGGTCGACCCCAGCTCGCGCCCCTCGTCGACGGGATTGGTGATGGCGTGGGCCAGCACCGAGGCGAATCCCGATATGCTCACGTACTCGCGACCGGTCCAGGCGATTCCCGGATGGCTCATTCCGCGCCACAGTGCCCGGAAAGGAATCGAGCAAATGTCATCGGGGCGAACGCGCTTGGCATTGCGCGCTTCCGGTGCAATTCCGCCGCCGAGATCGAGCACGTAGAACACCAGCGGGAGCTCGGAATCCAGCAGCTTGATCGACGGGCTCCGTACCTCCACCTCGCTGTCCCCGACCTGGAACATCGCCTGGATCGCTCTCTCGTGAGCAAAGCGCACGACATCGTGAAGGGAGCGGCAACTGCTGGCGCGAAAGCTCCAGGCCTTGGGATCTAGCAGGGAAAGGGAGGTGATCCGATCGGCGAGCGGATGCTTGGTGTCAGCCAGACGACACTTCGCGCGCTCGAGGCGACTCTTCGCCGAAGGGAAGATGGCGCCCCGGTACACTCGCCGAGCACCCGCGTCGAGACTGACGATCTCGCCCTGCTTGATGAGGTGGCAATCTTGCCCGCCGTCGAAGATCGTCGGGACGCGGAACTCGCGCACCAGCGCGGCAGCGTGACCGGCCGGGTTGCCGAACTCGACGACGAGCCCCCCGATGCGAGTAAGGACCCTGACGCAGTCGGGCGAGGTGTTGTCAAGAACCAGGATCGAGCCGTTCTGCACCTTGGCCAGATTCTCGGCGCTGTCGGCGCGAAAGGCAGGCCCGGAGACTTGCCCTGGATAAATGGTGACCCCAGCCGAAACAATCGCATCTGCCTTGGCGGCTCGCGGTCGTTGGTTTTGCGCTGGCGCACCAAAGCGGAGCGGCCGACGCTGCAGCCACCAGATGCTTCCCGAGGCATCGATGGCCCACTCGATATCCTGCGGGCAGCCAAACAGCTCCTCTGCGCGCAACGCGAGCTTGGCAAGATCCTCGAGCTCGCTATCGTCGATGCTCTGAGCTTCGACGGCAGGTGCCGGGACTGGCTCTTCCTCGAGCCCGCTCTCCGCCAGCACCAGTCGCGACTGTTTGGCAGCGAGGTGTCGTTCCACTATCTGCGGCGAACGACCGCGCGAGAGCCACCATCGATCGCCGACATTGCCGTCGGTGAAACAGGCACCCCAAGTAGAGTTGACCAGCAGAGTTTTGGCTTTGGGCCGAGTCGGGTCCCGCGTGTACACCACACCCGAAGCCTGGGCATCGATCATCCGCACGAAGAGCACTGCCATCGGGCTGTCCACCTCGGCAATGCCTGCCGTCTGGCGGTAGTAGATCGCGCGAGCGTTGAAACGACTGGCAACCACCTTGCGATAGGCGGAGACCAGCTCCTCCTCGGGTACGTTGATCTGACTGTCGAATTGACCGGCAAAGGTGAGGACGGCGTCCTCGCCACTGGCACTCGAGCGAACCGCCAGCCCCTCGGCGGCTCGACGAAGCAGCCGCCTGATACCAGAGCGAATCGCGTCCTCGATGGCCGGGGGCATCGGTGCCTCGAGCACGTGCGATCGCAAGGCGTGCGACGCCCGATCGAGCGCTTCGAGATCCTCGGGATCGAGGCCAGCAAGCTCGTGGCGGACACGCTCGACCAACCCGCATTCGCGTACGAAGAGCCAGTAGGCTGCCGTGGTCAGGACGAAACCGTATGGCACTGGCAAACCCGCGTTGCGGATTGCCGCCAGATTGGCAGCCTTGCCGCCGACCCGAGCCGAGTCGTCGCGGCTGAGATCGGCGAGCGGCAACACCAGTGCTCCAGCACAAGCCCGCTCCGAGGTGTCGAGCGCTCGGCCAACCTCCTTGCGCACCGCAGCCAGGACCATGCTGAGCTCCTGGTATCGCCGCTCGTCAAGGCGCTCGAGAGAAGCCACGAGCTCCTCGCAACGATCGAGCAGCGCAGCAACGCGAGCCCGAATCTGCGGATCGCCGGCCGGGAAGAGGAGGAGATCGCTCTCCAGCTCGGAGATCAGCTCCAGCGCGTCATTGTTGGCGGCCAGAAGCTCCCGAAGGTTCCGGTATCGACGTCCGAGACGAACGTCCTGGGCCTCGCGATCTCCTTCGCCCGATCGCGATTTCCGGCGAGCTCCTCTAAGCAGCTCGAGCCAGCTCACAGGACGCACGTGTCCAGCAGGACGGCCCGGTGCAGCTTCAGCGCGGCTTCGATGGACACCGTCTCGGCCACGTCTCAGACCGTCGCGGTGTCGGTGAAATCGACCGGCGGCAGCCGATACCCGTCTGCGAGCTCCTGCTGCAGTGCGGTCAGGCGACTTAGCGCCGCGTCCAACTCGAAGTCGAGCATCCCGCAGCGGAAT
>JAZDLZ010000614.1:0-5537 GCA_043801535.1 Pseudomonadota bacterium | reverse complement strand
ACCAGGCAGACGATCCAACAGAAGGAAAGCGCGGAGCTGAATGGTGCGGAGGCGCAGCGTGAGGGCGCTCGGGCTGCCATGGGACGCGGCGACCTGCTCGAGGCGCGGGCCAAGTTGCGTGGCTCGCTCGAGCTCCAGGACTCGGTGCTCGGCCGCGCTCTCTGGTGGCGGCTGACAAGAGAACCCTTGCTGTGGCGTCACGAGCTCGAGGTACCCTTCAATTCGGTAGCATTCTCGCCAGACGGTCGGATGGTGGCGGCGGCCGGGAACGATGGGTTGGTACACCTCGTCGACGTTGCCACGCTCGGCGCACGTCTGTTGCGAGGACTCGAGGGAGTAGCCCGGATGACGGTGTTCTCTCCAGACGGCAAGATGGTCGCAGCCAGCGCGCATGGCGGCCCAATTGCCGTGTGGGAGCTTGAAAGCGGCGCCGTCAGGAATCTGAGAGGGCACCGAGGCGAGGTCGCCGGTTTGAGCTTCAGCCCAGACGGCAAACAGATCGCATCTGGTGGAGTGGACGGGACTATCAGGTTGTGGGACTTGGCGCTCGCGAGGGAGCAGAAGACGGTTGCCACCGAAATGGGTCCACTTGGGCAGGTTGTGTTCAGTCCCGATGGCGAGACGGTGGCGTCAGCAGGAGCCCAGGACGGCGTGGTCCGTTTGTGGGATGCGGCGAGTGGCAAGGCTGTTGGTTCGTACTCGATGCCCGGCCAGGCACACGCGTTGGCGTTCAGTCCGTGCGGGCGCATGCTGGCAGCCAGCGGTGCGTTTGCCGGGATAAGGATTGTCGAGCTGGGTACGGAATCCCGGCCAGAATCACGAACCAGCGAGCTCGATGCACACGGCGGACCCGTTCCGAGCATTGCGTTCAGCGCCGATGGCTCGCTCTTGGTTGCGGCCGGAGCAGCAGACGATTCCGTTCGTATCTGGGAGCTTCCGGCGGGAAGGCCGTACACGGTCCTTCGCGGTCACGGCGATGTCGTCGTGAGCGTTGCCATCAGTCCGGACCAAGAGCTGGTGGCGTCTGCCAGCCGCGACAACAGCCTGAGATTGTGGCGCGCGGTGCGCACGGCCGAGGAGGAACCCGCCCGGGGCCATGCCGGCCAGGTAGCGAGCGTCGCATTCGGTCCGGACTCGCGTCTCGTGGCTTCCGCTGGATTCGACGGCAGAGTCAGGGTGTGGGATGCCGCCACCGGCAGTGAGAGGATGGTGCTAGGTCTAGGCAGCCACGCCGGCGCGGCAGTCGACCTTGCCATCAGTCCGGCCGGTGATTTGCTCGCTGCTGGCGGCGAAGATCGGGTTGTCCGTATCTATGCGATTCCGGCAGGCAAGGAAGAGCGGGTTCTTTCGGGCCACCGTGACACGATTACTAGCATTGTCTTCAGTCCCGACGGACAGTCGTTGGCGACGGCGAGTCGCGATGCGAGCATCCGTCTGTGGAGTGTCACGACGGGGAAACAGAAGAGCGAGCTCTCCGGGCATGGTGATGCGGTGTGGGGAGTGGACTTCTCCTCCGACGGGGCCGCGCTGATCTCGGCCGGCGCCGACAAGACGGTGAGGCTCTGGGACATTGCATCTGGTCAGTCCAGAGTGCTTGGCACCCACGACGCCCGAGCCAGGTGGGTCGATTTCGACGCAAGGGGAGAACGAGTAGTCTCGTCGGGCGACGACCACAAGATCAGGATCTGGGACGTCACCAGCGGAGAGAGCCAGCTCGTCGTCGAGCACCCGCAGGTCGGCTACCGTCCGTCTTTCCATCCGGACGGCCGTCGTCTGGGCATACCGTGGGCCGATGGCACTGCTCGAATCGTGGATCTCCAGAGCGGTAGCTCGGTGCAGCTCTGCGGTCACCGCGGAGAGGTCAACCACATTCGCTTCAGCCCCGACGGGAAGCTGGTGGCGACTGGCGGTAGCGACGGTACGGTGCGTCTCTGGAATTCCGACAGTGGCCTTCCGCTGTGGCGAGGACCAGCTCTTTTCGCCTCCCCGCCCGAGCTCTTCAATCAGCTAGGCTGGCTAGCCCTGGATTCCGGCGTCAGAGAATCGAAGACTGATCCACCGAGGTGGCGGCGCGCCGTCGAGCAGCGGGCGCGACTCTCGTCGGCGGCATCCGACGGAAGGCTCCTCTGTCTGCACACCTACGACGATCACATCGAGATGTGGGACATGCGCTCCGATGGGCTCATCAGGGACGACGCCCAGCAGGGAGTCGACCGGATCATCGCTTCTCCGCACGGTTGTCTCTTCCTGAGTCAGGGACGCGCCCGTCTGCTCGCTACCTCGCAAGCACGACGCGAGCTTGCGGTGGACGCGAGCGCGATTGCGCTCGGCGAGAGCGGCATCATGGTCGCGACGCGGAACAAGATCGTGTTGTTCGATAGCACTGGCGTCGAACGCAGCAGTGTTCCGTCGGATGGTGGCGTCACCGCGCTTGCCCGGACGAATCACTGGATTGTGGTCGGTTTCGAGGACGGCAACATCCAGCTGTTGGCTCCGGATTCCAAGCAGGCGAGCCCACGCTTTGCCTTCGGCACCGTCCCGGTCAGTCCGGTGACAGTGCTGATGGAGGGTCCTGGCAGCACCGTGGCTGCTGGCTATGCAAACGGCCTTGTTGGTGTCTGGAACCTGGACAACGGGTCGCAACTCGAGGCTGCCAAGCTGCACGGTCCGGTGAACCAGCTACTTCTCGTCGGCAGCAGGCTGCACGCCGCGACCGACCTGGGCGATCACCTGAGCCTCGACGTTGGCATTTTCTATCAGACGTACTGCGAGCTTCTGACCGACATCTGGCAGCACGTACCAGTGGTGTGGGAGCACGGCTTCCCGGTCCTTCGCCAGCCGTCGCGGCGGCACGAGTGCTACCGCAGCAGGCAATAGTGCTGCGGCGATCAACGTGACCTCGCAGTTGCTCTGACGAGCAAACCGTGCGAGCCTGCGTCCTGCGAGCGCTGGGAGCTGGATCGCTCGGTTTTTCCTAGTGAGAGGGAACATCCGATGAAACGAATGGTGACTGTCTTTCTTCTGTTGACGCTGTATTTCCACGTGCCGAGAAGCGCCAGGGGAGAGCCGCTTCAGCCGCAGGACGTACCCAAGGAAGTCTATCTCGACCGCAGTGGGCTGCCAGAGCTCGTTCTGCAGAACACTCTCTACGGGGCCTATGGGGGAATGTTCCTCATGCAGACCCTCGCTGGTGAGGACGACGCAGCTCGCATCTCTGCTGGCATGATCCTCGGTAGTATTGCGGGCTTCACTTTGCCTTTCGTTTTCTTTCGTGGGGAGCCAGTCCATGCTGCCCCGGCCGCCTTCTACAACTTTGCCGAGCGTTTGGGGATCAGCAACGGAGTTCTGCTCCCCATGCTGTGGGAGGAAGATAGCTTCCGAACGGTCTCTGGGTTTGCCGTTGGAATGGGTCTGGCAAGTCTGGGCGTGGCCATCCATCTGTATCCTGGTCTCCGACTGACTCCCGGCCAAGTTTCGGCGCTGGGAACTGGTCACCAACTAGGTTTTCTCACCGGCCTTCTGGGGATGGTACTATTGGACCTCGACGTGGACAGCGGGGCTGCGATTGCGGGACCGATGCTCCTTGCCGCCAACGCTGGCGTCTTGGCTGCGTTTCTAGCTCGGGATCGGTTCGACGTGGATCGTCGGCGCGTCATTTGGACGGACATCGGCAGCGTTGTGGGAGTCGGTGCTGGATTCGGTCTTGGCCTCTTGCTGGCAGGTGATGGTGGATCGGAGCGACTGTATGCTGCGACGGCGCTCGTCGGAATGTACGGCGGTGCGATCGCGGCGTACTTCCTGGCCGGTGACATGGATGAGTACAAGAAGAGCTCGCAGCCAGAAGACCGGCAGCAGACGGCGTTTCAGTTTCAGTCGCCGACGCCCCGTCTGATCCCCAGCTTCGACCAGGCACGCAATCGATCCGTCATTGGTTTTGGCATTGATCTGCTCGGCGGACGTTGGTAAGGAGGAACCCGATGCGCCAATTCATAGTGCTAGTAGTAGCAGCAACCTTGGTTGGTGGATGCGCGACCACGACCAGGATTGGCACCAAACCGGCGGGCGCCAAGGTAATCATCGACGGTGCCTTGGTTGGCACGACACCGACGGTGTTCCACGACTCGCGGGGTCTCCCCAAACGCTACCACGTTGAGATCTATCGCGAAGGCAGCCAACCGATCGACATGTACGTTGACTCGCAAATGGACTGGACATTCGGATTATTGGGGCTCTTTCTCTCGCCTCTGTTCTACCTTTGGGCGTGGAATCTCGACGACGACATGACCGTCTCCTTGCGGCCAGCGGAAGGCGGCAATCCCATGGTGCCCGTTTCTCCCTAGAAACAGCTAGCGGGCCAAGAGCGGGCGTCGCCGGGGCTGCCATTTCCATTCGATCCCCACCGAGAGCCCGAGATCAAACGCTGTCGCTCGCTGATAGGCCGCGAACGCGACCACTGCGAACAGATTGCGAGCGACGCGGAGACCAGCTGAGACGTCAGCGCCGATGCCCACGCCAATACGGGTGTTCGCGAATCCGTCTCCGTCACGAGCATGAAAGCTTGTGGTCTCGAGACGAGGGTGAATACCGACTTCGGCGCAGATTCGTGCCTTCGACCACTCTCGATCGACGAACGCACCTAGCTGCAGGCGGTGTACGACATGGAGGGCTCCAACTGCGGCCGAGCCGGCGTTACGAAGGGCGCCACGGTAGGAGAGTGCCAGGCCGAGGTTTGACAGAAGCCACCAGCGACCGCCTGCCGAGAGCTCCCAGGCAACAGCTCGAGTTGTCGCTCCCGAAGCAGTGCCGAGCAGACCGAAGCGAGCCGTTGCACCAAGATCCGTTCCCGGCAGGGTTGGCTGGGCTGGAACGACGGATCCATCATCTGGCGACGCCATTGCTGGCTGCGATGCCATGAGAAACACGACGAAGGCGCAGCAAGTAGCGAGGGACGTGGCTCGGTGGCCAAACTGGTTGGGGCTTGCACTGCCGTCAAGCATTTCGGCGCTAGCGAGAACAGGTCTCACCTGGCAATCCCGCAGCTCGGAACATTGCGGAAGTCACCCTCGAGGCGCGCGTCGAGGAGAGTACAGGCCCGGTTGGTGAGCTCCGCTGGTAGGTGCCGGACGATGGCATCGAGAAAATCGGCAAGACGGTAGTCGGCTCCGAATTCAGCACAACCAGCTTTTCGTTTGTTCGCCGGCAGATCTCCTATTGCGAGGATGATTGCGCGTGCGATCGCCGTCCGGTCGGCGAGAGCGATTGCCGATGTCGATCCGTCGAGGCTGTTGTCATCGGCAATGTCGCGTTCGGTGTCAGCGGTCGCAGCACGGTCGCTCGATACGACGCCAGCGTCTGCAATGGCCCACAGCCAAGATGCCATTGCCGAGCCAAGAAGGTAGGGATTGTAGTCGGCGAGCGAGTCCCGTTGGGCATCATACAATTCCTGAGTGAATTGTCTTTCCTTGGTCAGATCGCGATCGAGGTTCGGGTGTACCAGAGAACGAGCGATGAAGTTGGGATCGTCGGTGAAGACGGCG
>JAZDLZ010000514.1:0-4336 GCA_043801535.1 Pseudomonadota bacterium | reverse complement strand
AGAGGACCAAAGACCGAGAACGGCCTGCGCTCCCTCGGGTGCCTTGTCATGTCCATCCGACCGAGACACGTCCACGTCGGGTATCGCTGACGCTCTGGTTTCGCCGCCATCGACGGGGGACCAACGAGCAACGATCACACGCCGGGCACATCGACGAATTGGCCATCGATGACTTCCGATGGTACGCTTTCGTTTCGTGGACCACGCTCCAGACAGAGCGGTCATTGAAGAGGCGCTCCCAGTACCTGTCATTTCCATCGAAAGGTTGAGCGGAGGCCGGAATGCGCGGACCTACCGAATCGTCTGCGCCGACGGCAGGTGCCTCGCAGCCAAGCTATACCACCGATCGTCCGTCGACCGGCGAGATCGGCTGGCAACCGAATTCGGCGCATTGGTGTTTCTCTGGCAACACGGGATCGCCGCCATTCCAAAACCGATTGCCATTCATCCCTCTCATGGGCTTGGCATCTACGCCTTCGTCGACGGCAGCGCCGTCGATTCGCGGACAGTAGAACCAGCAGATATCGACGAGGCCGCCGATTTCCTGGCATCGCTCGACGAGCTCAGAAGCAGGCGGGCAGCGTCCCGGCTGAGGTGCGCGTCCGAGGCGTGTTTCACGGTGGCGCAAACCATCGAGAGCATCGAGGCCCGCCTGCAGCGGCTAGCAGGTGTGAGTGGCGGCGCTCCTTTGCACGGTGAGTTGAGGCAGTTCCTGGAGCACGAGCTTCTGCCCTCGTTTGTCCGTACCAGACAGTGGGCGTGCCAGCGACTGGAGGAAATCGGCTTTCCTGCCGATCGCATCCTGTCCCCGAATGAAAGAACGCTCAGTCCTTCCGATTTTGGCTTTCACAATGCGATCCGCCAGAAGAACGGCCGCCTTGCCTTCGTCGACTTCGAGTACTTTGGCTGGGACGATCCAGCAAAGACGATTGCCGACTTCCTGCTTCATCCGGGCATGGAGACACCTTCGACGCTACGCAGCCGTCTTGCTCGACGCCTTCTCGGTTTGTTCGATCGCGAAGGCTGGTTGCGTCCCAGGCTCGACGTCATGCTTCCTTTGTTGGCAATCAAGTGGTGTCTCATTCTCCTCAACGAATTCGTTCCCGAAAGCCAGGCTCGGCGAGATCACGCTGCCACCACCGAATCGCATCTCGAGCACCGCTGCGCCTGCCAACTTGCCAAGGCACGGAGCATGCTTGCGGAGGCCAGGAACAACCACGACGACCGCCGTCTGTGGCGGTAGAACCAGGACGCGCTGACCAGGACGCGCTGAAAGGAGGCGTGGCTTCATCCGTCGCCAGAGGGCAGCGGACCGAGCTGCGCAAAGACTGATGGGACGACTGCTCAGTATCGTCACTCCCCTTCACCAGAAGACCAAACGCGACTATCTCGCTCGAATGGTAGACGACAAAGTCCACTGCATGCTGAAGGCAAAGGAGTACGAGCGCGACTACTGGGACGGCGATCGGCGCTACGGATACGGTGGCTATCACTACGATGGTCGCTGGAAGATGGTCGCCGAGAGGCTAGTCGAGACATACGAGCTCGAGCCTGGAGCCCGCATCCTCGACGTCGGCTGCGGCAAGGCGCACCTTCTCCACGAGCTCGGTCAGCTACTACCCGACGCCGAGCTCTGCGGCTTCGACATCTCCCACCACGGTCTCGCCGATTCTCCTTCCAGCATCAGAGAGCGACTGTTTCGCTACCGTGCCCAGAATCACTACCCCTGGGGCAACCAACAATTCGACCTGGTCCTCTCCTTGGGCTGCCTGCACAACCTCAGAGTCTTCGAGCTCGCCGTCGCCATTCCCGAAATCGAGAGGGTTGGCAAGAACAAGTACGTCATGGTGGAGAGCTATCGCAACGAACGCGAGCTGTTCAACCTCCAGTGCTGGGCGCTCACCGCCGAGTCCTTCTTTGATGCTGCCGAATGGATCTGGCTATTCCAGCACTTCGGCTACACCGGAGACTTCGAGCTCATATTCTTCGAATAGCTCGTCGCGCAGCAGCGCTTCGATCGATCGAGTCATCCACCTGTTGGAAGGAGCCGTCGCAGAAGAAATGAGGGGATGCGTCAGGGGGCACGGGATTCAGGAGCCTACGGCACTCCCAGTGGTTCCGCCGGGAGTCGTCTTCTTCCCTGTCGAGACTTCTTCCACACTGCCGCCAACGTCGCCGGCATCGCCAGCGACGACGTCATCGACGCTATCGACGTCGTCCATGTCGTCACTGTCGTCCATGTCGTCGCTGTCGTCACCCACAGCACCGCTGGCGAAACTGCCACCGTATTCTGTCTCTCCCTCCGCTGGCGAGGAGTTGACTCTTTCCCGGAGCTCCTTGCCAACCTTGAAAAACGGCAGGCGCTTTGGCTCGACGTGCACCGGTGAGCCCGTGCGTGGATTCCTTCCTTCGTAGCTCTTGTAGTCACGGACGGTAAAGCTCCCGAACCCTCGGATTTCGATGCCCATGCTCTGTTTGAGAGCGGTGATCATCGAATCGAAAATGCAGTTGACAATCTGCTCGGCTTTGCCTTTCGGGAGTTTGATTCGATTGGAGACGAGCTCGATGAGCTCAGACTTCGTCATCGTCACCTGCATCGGGCCGCCCTCGTAAAGTGGCAGAATGAATGGCCGAATTCTAGCGAGTCGCGTATTGGCGATCAACCTAAAAAACCGCGGCCACGGTCTACATCCCCGAATCACGTGCAGGGGCAGCGGCCACGGGCAGTTGCTGCTCGCCCGCTGTCTTCCAGGCCCGGTATCCAGACGGGAACAGGTACGTCTCGCAACGGTGTCTCGCGTAGAAATCGATCACGTCGAACCACGTAGTCTGCCCCTTCTGCACGCCATTGTGGATCGCCTGTTCGGGGATATTGACGCACGGCTCACCCTTGGTCGGTCTGTGTCCCCTGGAGCTCCGCGGATCCATCCCAATATGGGCTGGCACCAGCATACTCACGTAGTGATACGCCAACTCCGGCAGAATCACCGTTTCGACCCGTTCGATGCGCAGGGCCATTCCCTCTCGATAGACGCACTCCGTTCTCTCGACACTCTCGCGCGGAGCAATCGCCATCGCATTGTGGACCAAATCCGTCTTGGTCATGCACTGGTTGACGGTACCTTCCGGCGAAGTGTCCACTCGGTAGGCAAGGTAGTCGGTCGTCTTGTTCTCGATTCTCAAGACCATGTGACTGGTCACGTAGTAGCCTTGCGTCAGATTGGCGTTTCTTTTCTCAGTGCGCACAGCGAACTTGAGAAACCGGGTCTCGATTGGCGGGGCACCCGCAGTCAGGCACCTCCGTTGACCTTCGCCGAACCGAGGAAACGGCCTACCGAGGTCGTTTACCGTTATCGGCTGGCAGGCAAAGCGCTCGGCATCGAGCTTCAAGTACGCCGCGTACATCTCGGGATGGTAGCGAGACGCTACCAGGCCTGGATTGCTGGGTCGCGGCTCAGGCGGCGCCGGCGGAAGCTCCTCCTCGGTGACTTCGTAGCCAAGCCGCACGACGATGACGACAGCGATCGCAAGGCCACCGCAGACAGCCGCGACGACAAATGACCGATTGCTGCCAGTCCTTTGGTCTTCTCCACCGCTCGCTGAGTTGAAAGATGACATTAAGCGCTACTCTCTGGAGCCGCCACCGCCGCTGCCGCTGCCACTGCCACTGTCAGTCCGGGTTGATGACGGCAAGATTGGTGCCGCCTGGATAGCCGTAGCTAACATAGCGGTCCAGGCCAAAAACGACCAGACCGAATGCCTGGCCATCGAGGCTCTCCAGCTCGTGACGGCCGTCGTCCTGGAACGCCGGATCGTTGGGATTCTCGACCGTCGGATGCGACAGCGGGCATCTGATCGCCTGGTACTCGGTCGCTGATTCGCTGTTCTTGAACTTGCTGATCGGCTGGTACTCGCAGTCCTGGAGCACCGTGCTCAAGGGGAAATCGTCGTAGAGGATCTTGGTTCCCACCGGAACTGCCATCAGCAGGAAGTCGTAGGCGTACTTGTTGGGCACGAGAAAGACATACTTGCTGCGCCATTGCTCGACGGGCGGAACCAGGATGAACGAGGGGTCTCCGCCAGGCGGATCCTTGCCACCGTCGACGTGCGGCGGAATGCCCATCACTTCTTGGCTCGACGGAAACTGGCCGACCGAAATCGGTCCATCTGCCTCGATAACGAAGTCCCGATCTGCCTGGAAAGTGACACTCTTGCCAAACGACAGGTAGAAGTGGTCGTTGGGATCGGGCAGGCTGGTCTGGATTGACGTGTGCTCCGACGTGCCAATGATCCGCCACGACTCGAGCTCAGCTTCGAGCACTCCGACATTCCACCC
>JAZDLZ010000408.1:0-5603 GCA_043801535.1 Pseudomonadota bacterium | reverse complement strand
TAGTTTTCTTGGCTGAAGCGACGAGAAAGAACCATCGGCAAGAGAGCCGTGAGGAGCGCTGCGATTCCTCGGCCAGCAAGAAGAGGCGACGCCATCCTCAGGAGAGAGCGCTCTCCGTCTCGCACTGGCCTGGTGCTCATGGCCGGCCCGGGGTCGACTGCGTTGAGCCACAAGTGCTCGAATTCGTGACGGTGTTTTTTGCCAGGGCCGTGCAGGCAGTGGCGAGACCGAGGAGGAAGAACAAAGGCCAGCTAAACGTGTAGTCTCCGGTGAGCGAGCAGACGACGAAACCGAACAGAGCGACACTGATTCCACTTTTCAGGCTAGACAGCAACGCTTTGTTCGTTGCCGGCCGGGACGTCGAGAGAGCGAATAGTGCTGCCCCCAGCACACCGCAGAACAGGAAGAGCGCTGGCAGCCCGAGCTCGGCGGCGACGAGCAAGAACGAGTTGTGCGCCGAGCGAGCCGGACCAGCATCGCCAGGAGAGAAGACTCCGTATCCTTCGATGAAGGTGCCGACTCCTGTGCCCAACCCAGGCCGGTTGGCGACGATTCGCAGTGCGGTGCGCCAGGCGTCGAGCCTGCCTTGGGCGGAGGCGTCGACTTCACCGGCGAGAGTTGCGTGGGTCTCGGAACGCTGCCATGGTCCGCCCGGGGCAACGAGCATGACGACGACAATTGCGCCAGCCAGTCCGAGCGCGGCGCGACCACGAGCGAGGTCGCGGGCTAGCCACAGCAGCACTACTGCTCCCAATCCGAAGAACCCTCCCCGGGATTCGGTGAGCAGAATCGCTGTTCCGTAGAGTGCGATGGCGAGCAATGGCAGCGCTCGCAGCAGATGCTGGCGCCGGTTACCTCCGGGAATGGTCTCGCGCAGCGCGAGTGCCAGCGGGGTGGCGACAACCAGGTGGTAGGCCAGGAAGTTCGGGTTGCCGAAGGCGCCGATCCAGGCAGCGCGAGTGCCCTCGACGGTGTGGACGCCGGTGAGCCCGCTGTGGATTGCTCCGATGGCTGGCGCCAGTGTGGCCGCGCTTATCACCAGGATTGTCGTGCGTACGCGAGCATGGCTGTCAAGGACGTTGACCATGGCAACGTAGACCGCCAGGTACTTCAGCGACTCGGCAACGGCGTGCAGCGAGGTGGCTCGGGAAAGCGACCAGAGCGGCGACAGGCAGACCACGGCGAAGAGCAGGTAGAGGAGTGCCCCCCCGGCAGCGAGTCCGAGCTCGAACCTTCGCTGGCAGAGCAGGCACGACCATGCGAGCGCTATTCCCGATGCAACAATCAGGAGTTGGCTCGGAGCGTACTCGGTCAGGCCAGGAACGAGCTGGGCGAGACTGGTGTAGACGGCAACGACGAACCCCAAGAACGCGTAGTAAGCCGCTCGGGCTCGGGCATGGCTGCCAGCACGGGGCGCCATTCGTCTTGTGCTTTCTCGGACCATTGTTGGTCGCCTGCTATTCGGTCACCGGCTCAGCTCTCGCGCATACGCCACAGTGAGAATGATCGTCCGGATACTGCGTACCACCAGGCAACGGCGCAGAGCCATTGCGAGCAAACGAACGCGCGCGCGAGCGTGCCAAGCCATGCTGCCCGCCTTCCGGTGACGGCGAGAGCGAGCCCAGCCACAAAGGCGAGCCCGACCAGACGAAAGAAGCTCTCTTGCACGGCCAGCACCGGCAGCGAGACGGCGATTCCGACGCAACCTGCCGGACCGAATATGCGCAACACTTTGTGCGACACGAATCGCCACCACAGCGGATTGACGCAAGGACACAGGAGCCAGGGAGCTCGGACGAGGAGCTGGACATTTCCTGCCAGAGTACGCACTCTCCGGTGTCGCTCTGCTTGTTCGCTGGCAGCCAGAGGAGATTCGGCGACCTTGGCCTCCGGCTCGATCACGACCCGCCGACCGGTCCGGGCAACCACCAGCGGACCGAAGACGTCGTCGAGCACTAGCTCGTCGGGAAAGCTCGGCAGGAGCGAGCGCCGAACCGCCCAGATTGCACCCGCCACTCCGACCGTGGATCCGGATGCCGATTCCAGTCTCCGCAAGAGGTCGTCGAAACGCCGGTAGACACCGCCGGCGCCAGTCGCCGCGCCAGCCAGCTCGCCTCCGACCGCGGCCACGCGCGGGTCGGAAAACGGCGCGAGCAGTGCTGCCAAGGCGCCCGGCATGAATGGTTGACGGGCGTCGGTCAGCACCAGCAGCGGATGCGAGGCGGCGCCACGGGCGACGTTGAGCGCCGCCGCCTTTCCGATCGATTTCGGAAGACTGATCACGCGAGCGCCCAGTTCCCTGGCCACCGTCGCGGTGGCGTCGACCGAACCATCGTCGACGACGATGGTTTCGATCAGCTCTGGCGGCAAGCCGCTCGCCGCGATGCTCTCGAGCTTGCGCCCGAGATGGGCTGCTTCGTCGCGAGCGACTACGGCCACGGTGACTGGCTGCCTTCCGCAGTGGAAGGAGCGCCGGATCTGCCTTGGACGGAGTCGAGCAAGGATCCAGATCGCGGCCGGGTATCCGAGCCACGGCCAGACGAGCACTACCACAGACACCCAGAAGAGTATTCTCATCGCAGCTCCCTCAGACTCAGGATTCATCGGGAATGCTCCAGGATGGCGGTCGGGTCTTGAACAGTGAGACGGGACTGCCCGCTATCGGCCTCCCCGGGGAAGTGGCTGCTACTTCTAGACACGAGAGAAGTCCGTCACAAAGTCTGGTCTTCGGACGTATCCCCAGCGTTGCAGTCATGGCGGCAATGGAAGCGCGCACTTGGTATGGCTCACGGATCTTTCCGGGCGCAAAGCGTGGCGGCAGACCGTTTGCGAGATCAGCGAGGAGCAGGGCGACGTCGCGGATCGACGTCGAGTGACCGCTCGCCACGTTGATGGTTCGTCCTGCCGTCCCCGGCGTCATCAAGGCGGCGACGATTGCTCGCGCCGCATCCCGACAGTGCACGAAATCGCGGGTCTGCGAACCGTCGCCGTGGATTACCGGAGGCTCGCCGAAGGCTACCTGACGAACGAATCTGGCGATGCACGGCGCTTCTTCCTCGCAATCCCCATCCTGCCCCGGGCCATAGACAGTGAATAGCCGCAGCACGACTACTGGGAGGCCATCCCGAGCCGCGAACATCCGCAGATAGGTTTCCGCGGCGAGTTTCTGTGCTCCTTCGGCACAAATAGGCTTGGGTGTCAGACCCTCGTGGAGGAGCAACGCGTTCTGGCGTCCGTACACCGCCGCGCTAGAGGCGAATACGAACCGACTCGGCCTGGCAGCTCGCGCCGCCAAACCGAGCTGCATGATCGCCGTCATATTGGTCTCGTGACTCCGGCGTTCGTCCCTCGCCCCCACTGGATTCGGAGGTGGTCCTGCCAGGTGGACGATGGCAGTGGCGCCGGCACAGCATTCGCGAGCTACCCGCTCCGAGCGCACATCCTCGACCATGAGCTCTACCTCCATCCCGTCGAGCCGCTCGCGCCTGCCACGCGACAAATCGTCGACAACCCTGACCCGATATCCCCTGGCCAGTAATTCCTTCACCACCCAGGCGCCAATGAAGCCAGCGCCTCCGGTAACCAGCACTAGCGATCCTTGTCCGATCGCACGCATGGCCAACCTCTCCCCCTCCAAGTCTCTTAGACGGCGACTTAGCGCGCGCCCCTTCCAGTCAAGACCACCCTGACCGTGTGAAAGAGAATGACGACGTCGAGTAGCAGCGACGCCCGCTTGATGTAATAGAGATCGAATGCGAGCTTGCGTTTCGCATCTTCCACCGATGAGCCGTATGGGTAGCGAATCTGGGCCCAGCCAGTGAGCCCGGGCCGCACGAGATGGCGAAGCTGGTAGTATGGCACTGCCTCGGCCAGCATGCTCACGAACTCCGGACGCTCTGGCCTCGGACCGACCAGATTCATGTCTCCGGCGAGAATGTTCAGGAGCTGCGGGAGCTCGTCGAGCCTGCAGCGTCGCAGCCACGCTCCGACCCGCGTAACTCGAGGGTCGCTCGACGCAGCCCACCTCGCTCCGCCGCGCTCGGCATCCTCCCGCATGGTGCGAAACTTGAGCATGGTGAATTGGCGGCCGTCCTTGCCGACCCGTTCCTGGCGATACAACGCGGGACCTGGCGAGCCAGTTCTGATGAGCACGAAAATCAGGAGCAGCAGCGGGGTGGAAACGACGAGGAGGGCGAAAGCCGTGCATGCTGACAGCAGCCGGCGAGTTACCGCCGAAACCGCTGAATCGGTAAAGCCCTCCTGATAGATCAACGTGGCCGGGCTCAGCAGCTCGACCGGGAGCCGGCGGCAGTGCTTTTCGACGTAGACGGGAGCATCCGCGACTTCGACGCCGGCAAGACGACAGCGCAGTAGTCCTTGCGAAGGGATTCCCCGCCGGTCATCGCAGGCAACCACGACGGCCGCAACCTTGGCCTGCCGCGCTTGCCAGCACAGGTCGGCCCGACCGGGATCGGCCACTCCGACGATCGTGTGCTCGCCGTCCCTGTCCAGCTCGCGGGCGACGAGCTCGGCCTGCGCTCCGTGGCCGGCGATGAGCACTCGCCGGCGCAGCGATGCCATTGGCACTGCCGCGCGGAAGGCCGCTATCCCAGCAATGGCGGCAATGAAGGAGGCGGTCATGGTCAGGCGCAGATGGGAGGGGAGGACGACAGTGAAGGGAGCCACAGCCAGCGCCGCCCCGCCGAGCGCTCGAAGAATGCGCTCGCCTCGACGGAAGTCCGCCACCGTTGTCCGCGGATCGTAGAGGTCGGCGAGATAGAGGGCAAAATGGAGGACGCCACTGGCCAGCACCGCGCTGGCCAGCACGCCGCCGAAAAGTAGCGAGCTCGTTGCTTTCTGCTGGGCGGTCAGCGCTCCCACCGCGGCACATGCGATGCTGGCCAGAAGCTCGCCGGAAAAGTAGGCAAGCTTGAGGCCTGGTACGTGGTGGCGTCCGAGCTTGGCCATGCTAGCTTGCCCCCGTCACTACCGGCGCCCGACGTCGCCGAGCCAGAGTATCGAGCGCCAATCCGAGCACCAATCCGGCAAGCGTCCCTGCTGCGAGAGCCGCGAGAACGAGAAAGAGTCGCGACGGACGAATGGGCTCCGGCCCAGCCCACGGGTGCTCGATCACCGCCATTCTGGCCTTGCTCGTGACGTTTTCTTCCAGTCCGAGAGACAGCAGAGATTCTTCGTGCTTGGCTACCAGCGCACGCAGACGTTCGCGAAGCAAGTCCCGATTCAACGAGAGGCGGGCAAGGTCCTCGCCAATCGCGGCGATAGCCTCTATCCTCTGCCGCAGCGTGGTCTCGCGACCGCGCAGCTCTTCGATGTGCTTCTTGATTCGGTCGATCTCGAGCGATGCCGTCTTGACGTCGGACCGCCGCCGGATTTTCCGCCTGAGATTGCCGGATTCCACCGCGTCCTCGGTGCCGAGCACAGCCAGCTCTTCCTCGAGTGACCGAATGAGAGGAGAGCCTGCAGCGTAGCGAGCTCTGGCCTCGACGAGAGCTTTGGCAGTCTCTTCGTGCTGGCGCCGCAACGGTGCCTCCGCTTCCATGATGAGGAGCTGCCGTCTTCCGCGGGCGGTTTCCAGGTCGCTG
>JAZDLZ010000444.1:0-5665 GCA_043801535.1 Pseudomonadota bacterium | reverse complement strand
GCGAAACTCGTGCCGCAGCAGCACCTCGAGATCGGGATCTGGTGGCGACTCGCCGGCAAACGAGGCGCGCCCGTGCACCAACTCCCAGCGTCGCTCGGCAAGCTCGATGCCGCCACGCACCAAGAACACCTCACCGTATATCGCTGTCCTCGTCCTATCCGGGAGGACCACTGCTCGTAGATGTGCATCGACGAGCGCATCCACCTCTCGCCCGCGCACGCCGATCCGATTCGCCGTACGCAGATTGATCCTGGCCAATGGCTCCTCGCCTCGCACTCTGCCTTCGACCGGCACCGAGGTGGCGGCACCAGCGACCGCGCTCGTCCGACGTTGGGCGGTGTTTGGCTGCGCCCGGCCCGCGCCAGACCGTTCGTCGAGAAACACATAGTCTTCGAGCGGACCGACCCGCTGCAGATCGCGCCGGCGCTCGCGCGGCAGCTCGATGAGCCCGCTGCGCACGGTAGCATCGATCTGCCAGGACCCCTGGAACCCCGAGAGCCCTTTGTCAGTGCTCGAATGCAAGCGACGCGCCCGCGACGAATCGGGATGACCCCCTGAGCTGCGATCTAGCCGTCCGACTAACCTCCCGACGATCTCGCCGTCCAGCGTTGCTGCTGCCGCATTGGATCCGACGGCAATCGGCAGGGAGCGAATTTCGACGTCCAGACGCACACTGTCCGGTCGCAATCCGGCCATATTCGCCAGCCCAACCACGCTGAAGGAGCCTCCTCTGCTGTGACCGACCAGTCTGTCAATCATTAGCTGCTGTTCGACGAACCGAGCACGGAGCTCGATATCCTCCAACACCGTCGGGCCCTCCCCGAAGGCAAACCGCCCGTGACGGAGGAGTGCTGTGCCTTGGCCTTGCCAGAGCTGGCCGGTTCGATCCAGCCGCACATCGGCATCGAGCGTGCCAGCGACTCCGGCAAGGTACTGACTATGCCGGGCCAGCGTCGATAGCCACGCCAGATCGAATTTGTCGGCGACAATCCGACCGCCCCAGGACCGAGCGCTGCCTCTCATTGCCGAAGGACGAGGCATCTCGAGGCTGACGACCAGTGTCCCTCCAGTAGATTGACGAATCCGAGCCGCCGCCGCCAGCCAGCGGGAATCCATTTGTCCATCGAGAGCGACTTCCTCGAATCGGGTCGGACCGATTCGCGCATCGGTAGCCAGTGCCTCGAAGGAGACCGCTGGCCGTGACACTGTGCCGGAGACTGAAACGGATGCATCGACCGAGCCCCGCAGCGGCGACTCGACCAAGCCGATCCGGTTGAGGATCGCCAGCGAAAAGCCCTCGGCCACCAGCCGAGCCTCGACTGGCGCGCGCAACCACCGGGAACGGCGGTCCCGCTCGAGCTCTCCCAGCTCCCGCCTCGGTCCGTATCCCAATTTCAGCGCCAGTGTCCCGCGCACCGGCGCAGTACCGGAGAGCACGGGAGCAGAAAGCGGGGAACGATTGCCGCCCGCAACCGAGGCGACGAACGAAGCCTGCACCGACCGCGTGCTCCATTTGCCATCGATGCTAATACGAGACGAGCAGACCGAGCTGCGACTGCCCGCTGTGAGGGAGAAATCGACGCGGCGTCCCGCCCGCGAAAGCCGTGCTCGCAGAGACACGTTGCCGATTCTCTGCCCCCGGCAGCGGCGTCGGGGCGATTCCGCATCGGCCTTGCAACGATCCCACAGCGCCAGGCCGTCCGCCTGAAGAACGACGGTTCCTTCCAGCTCGCCATTGCCGCCAATCCCCGCGAAAGCACAGCTGGCCTTCAATCGCTCGAAACGGGCAGCACCGACCGCCAAGTCACTGGCTTTCACCGCGCCTCTAACCGTCAGACCGTTCGATGCGAAGCCGCGGGAAACCGCCTTGCCGGTACCGGTACCGGTACCGGTACCGGTGCCAACGCTCTCGATCACGATCTCGACCTCTCCGTCTCCCTCGAGCGGGAATCCAGCGGGCAGCAGCTCGCCGGGACGTCTGGTGCGCACCCGCAGACGGGCAGAATCGAAAGTGAGAACGCCTTCTCTGGCCAACCACGACGCCGTTCCGCTCGCGTGGGAATCGTCGAGCGTCAGCTCTGCTTGGGTCCGAATCGCACCTGCTGCCGCGTCCCAGCGACTGGACAACACGCCACTTCGACCAGCCAGTCTGCCGCTCGCTTGCCCGTCGATCTGTCCCTGCACGGTATCGAGGGAGCGCCCCTGCAACGAGTATGCGGCCGAGACATCGAGCTCACCCTCGGGAAGATCGGCGACCACTCTCGACGGGTCCAGATTCTCGAGCCCGATACTGCCGTTCACCGCGCGAACACCGGGCTCCACAGTAGCGTCGATCGACGCAGCCGCTCCGCCGAGGGTGCCCCGGAAACTGGTCTTCCATCCGGCGGCCTCCCCAGACTCCCGCTCCACTGTTCCTTCCAACAGCACGTCCGCTCGCCATCCCTGGGCAGCCGGGTAACGATCCGCCGCAATCAGCGCCCTGATTTCCTCGGCACGAGCGTGTACGGCCAAGGCGGCGGATACGACGCCAGTCGGTGTCTCCACCGAGGCACGGGGAATCCTCACTTCCGAGCCAGCCAACGCCAGCTGCACCTCGCTGAGCACGATTGCCGGTCCCTCTCGGACTACTTGCCCGGCGAGCCAGAGCTCCGCGTCGCGCTCGACCCAGATTCCCTTCGCCGACGCGAGCAGAAATGCAGCCTTGTCGGCACTCGCATGCCCCTCGCCACTCAACTCGATCTCCTCGAACGCAGCGAGCTGTCCGTGCGAGCCAAGGATGGTGACAGCTCCTTGTCGCACCCGCAAGCTATCGAGCCGCACCTTCCACGGACTCGCATCGGGCTCACTGGTGTCTGGCTCGACGCCGACACCAGAAAGGTCGGTGTTCCCCTGCTCGTCGATGCGAATCTCGATGCTCGGCGACAGGAGGTAGGCGGCCTTCAGCCTGACGGTTCGGCTCGCCAGCGCCAGCACATCGATCGATACTCTCACGACGTCGATTCTCGCCAGCCGCGCTCCTTGCTCGTCTCTCACCACGACATCGCGAAGAACGATGCTGCTCGGAACCGCCCGCTCCACTCTTCCGACCGAGACCTTTCCTGCCACGAAACCGCTCAGGCGTCGCTCGAGAACGCCGCGCAACTGCTCTCTTCCCGGCCCGGTATTGACGAGGAGTAGCGCGAGGCCAGCCGAAACCGCGACGGCCAGGATCGCCACCGCGAGCGCCTTCAGCAACACGTCTGCCGCGGTCGCAAACCGCGCGAAAGACTTCAAAACGGTTCTCCGAGGCTGAAATGCAAGGCGAACCTCCTGCCGGGATCCGGATTGAGCTCCACCTGTCCTGACCGCTCGCGCTCGAGTCGATTGAGCCGGATGCCGACGTCGAAGCGCAAGGGACCGGCAATCGTCTCATAGGTCAACCCCAAGCCAGTCGCCCAGTGCAGCCTCGGCAGATCGAGCTGTGCCGAATGCTGGGTGACATCACCTGCGTCGACGAAGAACGTCAATCCGATCCATTGCCCCCCCATTCTCATCAGTCTCGTCCGCAACTCGCCGCTAGCCTCGACGAGCGTGGTCCCTCCGACGGGAACGAGCCTTCCGTCGTCCAACTCGACCATCGGGGACAGGCGCCGATAGCCGAATCCTCGATGTCCGGTCGCCCCACCTCCAAAGTAGCGCTGAGTAATCGGCACTCGTTCCCACGAGGTGTCGAGTACTCTGCCCATCCGGAGGTAGCCGGCTGCGAGTAGCCTTCCGCTCAGCGGAACGTAGCCGTGTATCTCTGGCGTCATCTTGACGTAGTCGGCTCGTCCTGCTGCGAGTCTTCCGGCTTCTTCGAGGCTGAGCCGAGCCAGCATCGCCAGGCCGGGATCGGAACGGGAATCACGACCGTCGAACAGCAGCTCCTGCCTGTAGGACCCCAATCGATACGACTCCTGCGCCCCGATCGCCGCAGCGATCCCGGGGACGCCCTCGACGATCGAAAAGTAAGACAACTCCCATCCGGCGCTGATGGTCAGCCGCTGGCGCAGGAACGAGCGAACCAGGCTCAGATCGCCACGCGGTCCCACCGTGGAAAAGAGCTCGAGCACCCGCAGCTCGTAGGCGCCTGCCAAGGAGAACCCGAGCAATGGAACGAGAAAGTCGTCTTTTCGGATCGCGGCCAGGAGCTCGCCACTGAATCCACGCCGGAGAGTATGGCCAGGAAGCAACGTGTATCCAGGACGCGCATCGAGCGACAAGGTCAAGAGCGGAGCCTGCCAATTGCGAACGACATAGCGACAGCGCGCCTGCACGTCGGCCCGACTGCGATCGACCACGATGCCGCCGCCGAGACGTAGCTCGTGTTGCCGCGCCAGCGCCAGCTTGATGGTGATCGGGAGCGTTGCCGCACCGGCTTCGTCGGGGAAATCCAGTACTACGGAGCTGAACACTCCGAGCCGATACAGATTGGTCTGGGTCCGGCCAAGAGCATCCGGGGTGAAGACTTCGCCCTGTTTCCAGGCGATCCGTGCAGCGATCGAGCTCGCTGGGACAACGTCCCGGCCTTCCACCGAGACCGCGCCGAATCGCACCAGGGGTCCCGGGTCGAGGTCAAAGCGAATGTTCGCTACTCGGGCGTCACGGTCGACCAGCACACTGCCTTTGACCCGGGCGTGGAGGTAGCCGGTCTCGACGAGCGCGGCGTGCAAACGATGGCGCGCGCCGAGATACTGCGAATAGACCAGAATTGTGCCAGTCTCGAGCCCAGTCATGCGCCGCAGACCAGCAGCGTCCACCCCCCGCTGCAACGGAGCGTTGACGATGATGGTGACGGTTGCAATGCGGGTCGCTCCTGCACCTTCGTCGACGACGAAGGACACGTCGACGGAGTTGCCATCGCCCGGCCGGACAACGACATCCTCGACTCGAGCGGAGAGGTAGCCTCTCTCGCGGTAGAAATTCTCGATCCGCTCCTCGTCCATCCGCAGCGCCAGGGGGTCGAACGCCGCTCGCGAGCGAGACAAGAGTCCGCGCGGCGGTCTGGTCGCCAGTCCAGCGACGATGATCCGGTCGGAGAAAGCATGGTTGCCTTCGATCGTCACTCGCCCTATTACGCGACTCTTCGACGAATCGAGATGCCTCTCGGAGCCGCCGTGCTCGACTGGAAGCGACGTCGCAGTGGTCGAGACACTGCGAGGCCTCGAGGCAGCATTGGTCGCCTTGGTCATGCAGGCAGAGAGCATGGTCGGCCAGATAGCCACAAGGCACACCGTCGAGACTCGTATCCGCGGACGGCAGTACTTTTCCATGTCGCTGTGCCAGTGCGATCGTCGACTGTCGACTGTTGGCGGTCGGCGGTCGACCGTCGGCGGTCGTTGCAACTCTCGACTGTCGAGCGCCCGCGTGGCAGGAATAGTGCAACACCGATACCAGGCGACCAAAGCTTGCATGAGCGTCGCGTTCCGATTACCGTCGGAGTGCGACTCTCGTGCTACGGCCCAGGGCGCGACCAAACGAGGGCAAAGTCATGTCAACAGACCCGCTTCAACTCGATGCTTCGAGTCCGATCAGAATCATCCAGGTCGAGGACGATCGGACCGGGTTATCAATCGAGACGCTGCGACGAGCATTCAGCGATCACCTGATGTTCAGTCAGGCCAAGGATGAGCACACTGCCACGGCG
>JAZDLZ010000419.1:0-2322 GCA_043801535.1 Pseudomonadota bacterium | reverse complement strand
TATCTTGCCATCTAGAACACGATCCATCGCGGCTGGCTGCGTTGCTCGTCGGTTACATACAGAGAGTATGCGCCCTCCTCGCGCCTTGCCCGCCGCGCGCCTCGTGTCCCATCTTGGCAAGATAGTTTCGACCAGCCTCCTAAGGAGCTCCTCTGCCATGCTTTTTGTTCGTTCGTTCGATTCAGCCTCACCAATCCTGCCGCAAAGCTGGGGCAAAGAGAAGGAGCCCGTTTGCGGCGAAGGCCTTGATTCAGGAGCCGGCTTGGGGACTGCACTGGTCGCCGCTAGACGACCATAGTCAGCCCCTCGCAGGCGGCAGTCAGCTTGCATGCCGAGCCGCCGTTCGCGTCGAGAGCATGCCTACAGCGAATGGCGAGCTGATCGACCACGTCATCCGAGTAGTCCTGGTCGTAGTGGAACAACATCAGATGGCGCGCGTTGGCGCGCGCTGCCGCCTTGGCCGCATCGACGTAGGACGAGCACCCGCGAGAAATGCGGGCGGCCTGGTCTTCTGGCGTGTAGGAGGAATCGTGGATCAATAGATCGGCGTCCCGGTACAGCTCGAGCATTGCAGCAGAAGGACCATCGTCGGGATAGCCCGCGTCGGTGGCGTAGACGATCGAGCGCGATCCTTCCTCCAGGCGATACGCGAGGACCGTCGTTGCTCCGTGAGGATTCGCGAGACCACGCACGTGCAAGCCCATAACCTCGAAAGATACTTCGGCCGGAACGGCAAGAATCTCGATCGTGGCGCCGAGATTCTTGAGCGTGTATATCGGCGAGAAATGAGGGTTCATTTGTCCCTCGAGGATTCCTTCCAGCATGCTCGAGGAACGCGCCTGGCCATGGATCTGGAATCGGTTTCCTGGGACGAATATCGGAGCGAAAAAGGCAAAGCCCTGGATGTGATCCCAGTGTGCATGAGATAGGAGCACCGTCGCGCTCCCCTTGCCGGCACCGAATTCGGTCTGCATGAGCGACCGGCCGAGGTTCACGATTCCGGTACCCATGTCGAGGATTACCAGGTTGCCTTCCTTTGTCCTGATCGAAATGCACGCCGTATTGCCGCCGTACCGGTTCGTCTCCGGTCCAGGCGCCGGTATCGATCCCCGGACACCCCAGAAGGTCACCTCCATGCCGCCCTCGCAGAATCCATGGCCGTCATGCGTGCTCTCCTAGTACCACCTCGAGCTGCTCGTAGGCGGCCACGACCTCCAAGCCCGTGCCCTCGGTAGCGGCGCGAGTCTCTTTCAGGATCGTCTCGATCTCGTCGTCGGTGCGTGACGGAGAGTGGTGGAACAGGGCGAGCTTCTTCACGCCCGCGGCGAGCGCGATCTCGACCGCGTCTTTGGGTGCGGAGTGTCCCCAGTGGGGCTTCTGCCGGTACTCCTCGGGAGTGAATTGGGTGTCGTAGATCAGGAAGTCGGCTTGGTGAGACAAGCCGACCAGACCGTCGCGCATCGCCTGGAGCTTGGCGAGGCATTGCGGGTCTGGAGGACTCCCTGCAACCGGCGGCGTGGAGATGAACTCGTCTTCCAAGAGAACGTCGGTGAACGGTCCGGTGTCGCTGGCGTAGACCATCGAGCCGCCGTCGCAGTCGATCCGGTAGGCGATTGCGATCGAAGGATGGTTGAGTCTGGTGCAGGAAACCTCGGCCGGACCGAGCCAGAAACGCGCGCCTTCGACGAGCTCGCGAAACGCAACCTGGGCCTTTACCGAATTGAATGGCACCGGGAAATACGGATCCTCAGTCTGGGAAGCGAAGACTGCCCGCAAGTGGGTATCGTCGAGCTGGCGGGCGTAGACAAAGAGCTTGTTCCCTTCCTGATAGAGCCTGGCGAAGAACGGTAACCCCTGAATGTGATCCCAGTGAGTATGGCTGATGAGAAGGTGCGACGTTCCCTGTCCCACTTCGAAGCCGCTGTGCGCCATCTCCTTGCCCAGCTTCCGAATGCCAGTCCCGGCGTCGATGATAATGTGAGGGCCTCGGTTCGGCAGCACCTCGACGCAGGAGGTGTTGCCCCCGTAGCGATTCGTTTCCCTGCCAGGGGTAGGAATCGAGCCGCGGACTCCCCAGAAACGAACCTTCATTCCCTGGCGTAGCCCCTCCTTGGCCTTTTGTCCAAGCCAACACTAGGAGACACCATAGCGTGGCAAAATAGCACGATCAAAAGGAGCAGTCCAGGTGGGTGGGGTGTGATCGTTGCTCGTTGGTCCCCCGTCGATGGCGGCGAAACCAGAGCGTCAGCGATACCCGACGTGGACGTGTCTCGGTCGGATGGACATGACAAGGCACCCGAGGGAGCGCAGGCCGTTCTCGGT
>JAZDLZ010000418.1:0-2170 GCA_043801535.1 Pseudomonadota bacterium | reverse complement strand
ACCGAGAACGGCCTGCGCTCCCTCGGGTGCCTTGTCATGTCCATCCGACCGAGACACGTCCACGTCGGGTATCGCTGACGCTCTGGTTTCGCCGCCATCGACGGGGGACCAACGAGCAACGATCACACCCTTCTCGGGGCTCTTGCTTGACAGTTCGTAATCGCGCTCGTGCTCGAAAACACTGGGCTTTCACCTCGGCCTTCGGCCAAGGGCAGTGTTTGGGTCCGGCAAACCGATCGGTGCTCTAGGACGGCTCTCGAGGCTCTTCGAGAGAGCGGAGCACGAGGGCGAGGACTATTCCGTAGGCCAGAAAGGGCACGATCATCCTCGCCGAAAACGCGCGCGCCAGCACGAGCAGCGAGGCCGCGAAAACGACTCCCGCGGGCACCAGCGGTAGAGTCAGTCTCTTGGTTATCCAGGCAAAAATCGGTGCCAGTGCCCAGCCGATGGCGGCATAGTAGAGACCTCTTGCCGCCGCGCTGGCGAGAGAGTAGTCAACTCCGAATTGCCCAATGAGAAATAGCGTGAAAGCGACGACAACAGCAGCAAGACCGGCCCAAGCTCCGCGCAGAAAGGTGAAGACGAGGGTGTCGAGCGGTCCTTCAGGCCAGCTTGTCAGCATGGCCGGCGAACCGAGATGCAGAGGGCGTCGTCCGTGCGAAGATTTCGCCATCAGAAGGCAGCGGGTCGCATTAGTACCGAGTCAGTACGAAGTACCTGCAACAGTGAGGCCGGCGTCATGCTCTCTCTGAAGGGAGTCGGCAAACGATTCGGTCGGACGATCGCGCTCGAGGACTTCAGCCTGTCGGTTGACGTCGGCGAAGTGGTCGCCCTCGTGGGTGCCAACGGAGCTGGCAAGACCACTGCCCTGCGCATCGCCGCCGGTTTCCTTGCGCCCGATCGAGGCGAAGTGATCGTCGACGGATGCCTGGTCGGCTATTTGCCGGAGAGCAACCCGCTCTACGGAGACATGAGGGTCGATGAGTATCTCCGCTTCAGAGCTCGTTTGAAGGGAGTGTCGGCCAAGGTCGCGACGACGCGAGTCGACGAGATGATGGAGCTTTTCAGGCTTGGCCATGTTCGCCACCATCTGATCGCCCAGCTATCCAGGGGCTACCGGCAGCGAGTCGGGATCGCCGACGCAGTAGTGGCAAGACCGCCTGTGCTACTGCTCGATGAGCCCGGTGCTGCGCTCGACCCGACCGAAACACGCGAGCTTCGAGGCCTGCTGTGTGAGCTCGGCCGCCACCATGCTGTGCTCTTGTCCTCTCACATGCTAGCCGAGGTGGAGGCCGTGGCTCATCGCGTCGCAATCGTGGCACGGGGGAGGCTTGTGGCCATTCATCCAATCCGTGCGCCAGGCGCGAATGCACCATTTGTTCGCCATGAGCTACCAGACGAAGATGCTACGAGGTCGGCGGTGACCGAAGCTTGGGTGCGACTCGCCGATGTCGAGACCGCCAGCGCAGCGCTCGGAAATCGTGGCTGGGTCGCCGATGCCACGGCTGGCAAGCTGCTCACCAGCCTTTCCTCCGACGAAACAGCCAGGGTGATTGTCCATGCTGGATGTGGACTTCTGCTCCTTCGGCCGGTCGCTCGGTCGGTCGGTCGGTCGCTCGGTCGGTCGATCGAAGACCTCTATGCCGAGGCAACTCGGTGAGCAAGCCCAGATCCCAATCAGCGCGGCATCCGGCTCGCCGGCGCATTTGCCAATCTCTTCGCCAGGCCGTGCTGCTGGCGCAAAGGGAGCTCGTTGCCAGTCTACGTTCGCCGGTCTCCTTGGTAGTCATCGTCCTCTTTTTGGTGATTCAGGGGTGCTCGTTTTGGTCGGTGCTCGCCGCTCTCGCTGATCCGCGCGGACCAGCACCGTACGGTGCTGTGCTCCGTGCTCATTTTGGTGGCACGTTTCTCTACTGGGCATTCGTTTTCTTCGTGGTCTCGATAGTCGCGATGCGCCTGGTTGCCGAGGAGAAACGCCTCGGAACGTGGGAGAGCTTGTGTACTGCCCCGCTCGGCAACGCGGCGCTCGTGGCAGGCAAATGGCTTGGCGCGGTTGCCTTCTATGTGGTTCTCTGGTCTCCAACGTTCGCCTACGTTGTGGTTCTCGCGGCGTTGGCTCCTCGAGGTGTTTCCCCGGATCCTGGTCCGGTTGCAGCGGCGTATCTTGGAG